>JAGDMJ010000010.1 GCA_017860555.1 Bacteroidota bacterium | reverse complement strand
CAACGAGAAGATCGGTTTTGTCTTCCAGGGATTCAATTTGCTGTCGAGGACGTCCGCGATCGAGAACGTGGAGCTCCCGCTGCTCTACAGCTCCGTTTCCACCGGCGAGCGTCATCGGCGGGCGATAGAGGCCCTTCAGATGGTTGGGCTTGAGGACAGGGCCCATCACTTTCCCAATCAACTCTCCGGCGGCCAGATGCAACGCGTTGCCATTGCCCGTGCGCTGGTGAACGACCCGAGCATTGTGCTCGCCGATGAGCCGACGGGAAATCTCGACAGCCGCACGAGCGTGGAAGTGATGGGGATTTTCCAGCAGCTGAATGACAAGGGGATCACCATCATTCTTGTGACACACGAGCCGGATATTGCACAGTTTGCGAAGCGGCATATCGTCTTCCGCGATGGGAAGATCAGAATGGACAAGGCGAACCTCACTCCCAGGAAAGCGGCCGAGGTTTTGAGGGATCTGCCCGTGATCGATGATGATGAGGAGGAGGAGGCATGAAAATTCTCAATATCGTGCTCTCGGCATTCCGCGCCCTTCACCGTAACAAGATGAGATCATTCCTTACGATGCTGGGCATTATCATCGGCGTGGCAGCCGTGATTGCCATGCTTGCCATCGGACAGGGAGCGGAATACTCGGTGGAGCAGCAGATTACCGCCCTCGGCACCAATGTTCTCATTGTCCTTCCCGGTTCACAGAACACGTCAGGGCTGCGCCAGGCAGCCGGCACCATGACGAATCTCACCGAGGAAGATGCTCAGGCCATCATGCATGAATGTCCGGCCGTGTCCCTGCTCTCCCCCGGGACGCGATCCGGAGGGCAGATCATCGCCGGCAATTTGAACTGGGCCGCGGGAATTGAGGGGACGGGACCGGACTATCTCGAAATCCGAAAGTGGGGAATCGAATATGGGGAGTTCTATACCGAGCAGGATGTCAAAGGGGCTGCGAAGGTCTGCGTCCTCGGAAAGACCGTGGCGGACAATCTGTTTCCGGAATCCTCCCCGGTCGGCCAGAACGTCCGGATCCGGAATGTACCCTTTAAAGTGATCGGGGTATTAACCAAAAAGGGACAGAACGCCATGGGACAGGACCAGGACGACGTGGTCCTGGCGCCATACACGACCGTGACGCGCCGGCTCACATGGTATCCGTACCTGCGGCAGATCCTGGTCTCTGCCACGAGCCCGGCCAATATTCCGGTGGCACAGAAGCAGATCACCGAACTCCTGCGGATGAGGCACAAGATCGCCCCCTATGATTCGGACGATTTTACTATCCGGAACCAGGCTGATCTGGCGAGCGCGGCCACTGCCACAACGGAGATTCTGACCATCCTTCTGGCAAGCATCGCTTCCGTGTCGCTCCTCGTGGGCGGCATCGGGATCATGAACATCATGCTCGTCTCCGTGACCGAACGAACGCGCGAGATCGGCATCCGGATGTCGGTGGGGGCCCGCGGGCGAGATATTCTCACGCAATTCCTCATCGAAGCCCTTGTGCTGAGTCTGCTCGGCGGGATCACGGGAATTATCCTCGGCGTGGGGGGGTCCACGGCAATTTCGGCATTTGCCAAGTGGCCGACGATCATCACGGCCTTCTCCATCGTTCTCTCTTTCGGTTTCTCCATTGCGATTGGGATCTTCTTCGGATTCTATCCGGCACGTAAGGCGGCGATGCTGAATCCCATCGACGCGCTGCGGTACGAGTAACAAGTTGGTCTTCTGGGGCGCCGTCAGGCGCCCCGAAGCAATCTCTCCATGTCGACGTGATTGAAACCCCCACCCGGTGTAGACCCTAGGTTGTGGCAATTGAGACCCGCGTCTTTCCCTGGCTGCTCTTGACAATATGCCCACGTTTCGCTAACGTGGGCAGAACAACGTAGAGGACGGCCATGGATACGCTCGACGCTGGCTCGATAGCATGGGTCGATCTCACTATACCTGACGCACCTGCGCTTCGCACGTTCTATCAGCATGTTGTCGGCTGGGAACCATCCGAGGTGCCAATGGGGGACTACCAGGATTTCTGCATGAATCTTCCCGGGACGCAGACGCCCGCGGCGGGGATCTGCCACGCGCGTGGACAGAATGCCCGTATTCCGCCGCAGTGGCTCATTTACATTACCGTGGCGGACCTGGACGCCTCGATGAGCGAGTGCGCGGCGCGCGGAGGGTCAGTATTGTTGGGACCGCGGGGGAGTGGCAAAGGGCGCTATTGTGTGATCAAAGACCCGGCGGGAGCTGTTTGTGCGCTGTACGAAGCACCACAATCATAACGGAAGAGAGGGGAGCCCAGGTGAACCGCGTTGTACACTTTGAGATCCATGCTGAAGACCCGCGACGTGCGGCGGAATTCTATCGCGCTGTCTTTGATTGGCAGTGCGACAAATGGGAGGGACCGGTGGAGTACTGGCTTGTCACCACGGGAAAAGAGAGTGAGCCTGGGATCAATGGAGGCATTGTGAAGCGGCGAGGCACGATTGACGGAACTGCAGTGGTAGCGTTCGTCTGCACCGTGGATGTTGCCTCAGTGGACGATGCCGTGCGGAAGGTCGAACACAACGGCGGACAAAACGTCGTCCCTAAAATGCCGGTGCCCGGGGTGGGGTGGCTTGCCTACTGCAAGGACTCCGAGGGGAACATCTTCGGAGTCATGCAGAATGATCCATCGGCGCGATAGCCTTGCTCTGTTTCACGAGAAAGACCGAGAGCCCCATCAGGGCGTAGCAGGGTGGGGCTCTTTTCCTTCGTATTACCCTCCTGATATCACCGGGATGTGCCGGCGAGCGTTGTCCCCGCACTTTTGCCGCTCCGTATCAGTTGAAACTCCCCGGACAGCCCGTAGCTGATAACGTCATATTCGGCTCCCGGAGGCTGATGGGCTGGCCCGGCTTCAAACTGTGTCGGCCAGGCGGCTCCGGGGGGTGGACTGTGGTGAAGCGGCCCTAGGAGATTCTTCAGACTACCATAGACAATCACCGAAACCTCGTTCTTTCCCTCCTGAAGCATACTCGTGATGTCCGCCTCGTAGGGCTGCCAGGCGATTATCCCCGCCGGCTTTCCATTCACACGCACTTCCGCCACGGTTCCCGCCCACTCGGGAAGACGCACGATGTAACTGTCTTCTCTCCCGGCCACCTGGTATGAGGTGCTATACGCTACGCCGAACGGGTACAAGGGCATCCCTTGCGTGATCCATGATCCAGCGACCGGTGCAGGGGCCTTCGTCAAGCGCCAACCGAGCTCCTGCTTTTCCAGCCCGAAGTCGCCCAGAATGTAGATGGGCTCCAGTTCGGAATGGATGGTCATCTGTGACGCGACCAGGGTGAGATGGTTCTCGCCTTCCACCGTCTGTTTCCCGATGTCGTAAACCCCAAATGCTTTGTCCAGCCACTGCTCGCCCTGCACTGGTTCCACCGCTGTCCCGTTCACCATCAGGCTCCAGAGCTCGGGCCGCTCCACTACCGCACGCAATCCGTTTCGGTCCGTTCCCCGGCCGACGGAGAGTCGGAAGGTCGCCTCGAATCCTGAAGCTTCTGGGAAATGATCCTTGTCCAGGATATCAGATTTATACTGCACGGCCCTGCTCCAGGGATTTCCGTAGAGGCCGAACGTCTTGAAAATGGTGTCGGCAGCAGCGTAGAAGTAGACGTCCTTTATTCTCTTTCCGTCCTGGAATTTGATGTCACAGTAATCCAGAATAAGCGTGTTAGGGTGGGTTCTCTTGATCGTCATTGGTCCGTCCGGCGGAACCGGTGATTGCTCGCGAGGCCCCGCCGGGGGAACGGTGCCCGTGGCGGATGTTCCTCCGATGTAAAGCAGGAGCGCACCGGAAGGTGGCACATCGAATGCCAGGGAGAGCATCTCACCGTCGGCGGTCGCGGGGTACGGCGTGATACCGCCGTCAAGGGCGTTCAACACAAACGCTGACGCTCCCTTAACCTGAAGCGTTCCCACCGACGACTGGTCGAGGCTTGTGTTAGTGAGCAGGACGATCTGGCCGTCGTCCAGCTGCCTTCGGTGATGATAGAGCAATCCGCCCACTCCGGGCAGGTTGTTCACCATGAAATCCTTTGACACGAGTAGCTCCTGGACTTTTGCGTCGAGATGGGAATCGACACGGATCCATCGGCCGGCAGACGCATCGGCCAGTTGTGCCGGCTTGTCGCTTGGAGACCCGTCGATCAGCGAAGGGGCATCCCCGAAAGCGAGGACCTTTCCTCCCTGCGACAGATATCGCTCAAGCAGATCGGCGGTCTTGCTGTTCAGGTTATCCATTTGCGCGGGCAGAACGACCAGGTCATAGGACCTGTGTCCCACGACGAACTTTCCCTCATCGACGCTCCCAGCCTGCCGAATGATGCTTTCGGACCCGAGATCGTACTCGATCTGCTGCTTTTCCAGGCCCGTGACAAAGTCTTGAAATGCCTGGCCAAACTCCGCAAAAGCTTTGTGGTTGGTTCCTTGCCGGGCATAGCGCGTCCATGCCGTCGTGGTCGGCTCCAGTACCAGGATCTTGTTGACCTGCTGTCCGGCGGAAAGGGCGAGGGACATTCGACCGCAATAGTCCCCCATGTACCTGTAGAGATGCCACCATGGCTCATGGTAGGAGAATGACTGCGGATGGTCGCGTTTACGGGCCCCTTTGATCGTCACATAGGAAAGATGCTGGTTGACGAAATTTATCCCGAGTACATACTGCCAGTCCGCTATCCGCTTCATATCCTCAAACCTGAGCGCCCACCCGGCGGCACCGTATGTTTCGCTCATGGTGCGTGATCGGCCCATCTGGTTTGCAGCGCTGCTCAGTTCTTTCGCCGAGCGCACGTTGCCAAACTGGGCGTCGGTCTTTTCGCTGTACTGGTTCATCAGCACATCAATGCCGGGCATGTGGTGCCAGGCATACATCGCCATGTTGTCAGGTCCCATGACCGGGCTTGGCCAGGCATGCTCCCAGTAGTGTCCGGTAAACTCGAGCTTGTTTTTTTCGCAATACTCGTAGTACGGTTTGGCCCACCGTTCCACGAACAGGTCAAGGAGGACATCGTAATAATTGTGTCGGACACGCCGCCAGTCGCCGACGTCGTTCCAGAGCGAAGGGAGATGGGGCCGCAGGTCATAACCCCAGCGTTGCTGGAACTGTGAAAAGAGATCGGGAGTCCACCTGATCCCTTTCCCGGCCAGCAGATGAGGTTCATCCGTGAAGCTGCCGCGGACCGTCTTGCCGAATTCTTCGCGAGCAACCGCCTCATATCCTCGCATTGTGACCTCGAGGAATTTCTCCGTGACCCCCTTGCGCAGTACATCCACGTAGGAGTATCCTCCGTACCAGGGGGCCGTCTCGTAAAATTCCTTCTCGAAGAAAACATAGACGCCTTTCTTTCCTGCCTCGGCTCCAGAGTCCGCCGTCACATCAACGTATCCGTCCTTTTCCTTTTTGAGTATCACCAGAAGATGCCTTTGCAGCCTCGATGGAAACCGATCGGCCGTGGTCATGATCAGGCCGATACCTTCGTTGTACGATTCCGGCATTTGGGCGGGGACATGTCCGCCCGCGAATCCGCTCGGGTAGGAATTCTCATCGTAGATCCATACTTCCATCCCAAGCGCGCGCGCTTTCTCGGTCGTAAATCTGAAGAGGGCGTTCCACCTGTCGGAAATGTATGGAGTGATCAAACCGGGGCGGGGATGCACGAACACACCGCCGATCCCTTTGTCCTTGAAGTCAGCGAGCTGTGTGTCGATCTGTTCCTCGGTCATGTCATCGTTCCAAACCCAGAGGGGAGCGGAGCGATACCGTGCGGGCGGGTTCTTGAACACGGTCTTCAGCGTCTCAAACGATTGGACCTTGCCGGTCGGCTCGGCTTCCTTTTTTGAGCAACCAGGGAGCATCGTCGCGCAAACGATGAGAAACACGAGGCCAGGCATCAGATTCTGCAACAAGCGTGGAGAGAGAGGGTCGAGGGACATGGTTGGCTCCTGTGGTGGTGAGGTGGAGCCAATATACGACAAAAAACGGGAAGAGGGTAGAGCTTCCCACCCAAGGCCGATCCCGGGCTGCACGGCATGAAAAGAACAATCTGCCATCCGGGAGTTGCTTTTTTGACGATTTTCTCTGTTTCTTGTTGGCACGAAACGCGATCTTCCAGTGATTCCGAGCCGATCAAAGCCTCGCCAAGCTGCGCGGCTCCCAGTTGGTCCAGAGAGGATCAGTGACAACACAGGCTGCAAGGAAACCCATGAATCATCGCATTGTTCTTCCCGCTCTTGTTCTCATTTTCGTTCTTGAGTCCTGTTCAGGCTTCTTTACCGCCCGGGAACCGGATGATTTCATAACGGTGAAGGGGACGCAGTTCATCCATAACAGCAAGCCATACTACTACGCAGGGACGAATCTCTGGTACGGATGCTACCTGGGTTCGCCAGGCCCGACAGGCAACCGGGAGCGGCTCCTACGCGAGCTTGACTCCCTGCAGGCTCTCGGGCTGATGAACCTGAGAGTCCTTGCCGCTTCGGAGGAATCGTATATCAAGCGCTCCGTGAAGCCGGCCATTCAAAAGGCGCCGGGTGTCGTGGATGAGGACCTGCTCATCGGGCTCGACTTCCTGCTTGCAGAAATGGAAAAGCGTCACATGCATGCGGTAATGTACCTGAACAATTACTGGGAGTGGTCGGGAGGAATGGCGCAGTACAATGTCTGGGCCAATGGAGGAGAGGGAATGGACCCGGAAAATCCCGCCCATGGATGGCGCGCCTTCATGCTCTTCTCAGCGAAGTTCTATGGGGACCGAAAAGCGAACGAGATGTACCGGAACTTTGTGAAGAACATTGTCACGCGCAAGAACAGCTGCAACGGAAGATATTATCCGGAAGATCCCACCATCATGTCGTGGCAGCTGGCAAATGAACCGCGCCCCGGTCCCGATGGCCCCGAAACTCAGGCCAACCTCCCGACGTTCAATCGGTGGATCGATGAGACCGCCTCGTACATCCATTCGCTCGACACCAATCACCTGGTCTCCACCGGAAGCGAAGGTACAATCGGCTTCGCCTGGGCTGAGGAGCCATATGTACAAGCGCATCAGTTTCGATCAATCGACTACGTGACCTGCCATGTCTGGCCGAAGAACTGGGGGTGGTTCGACCCGCTGAAATTCGAGGAGACGTTGCCTTCTTCGGAGGAAAAGGCGCTGGAGTATATCCGGAAACATTGTCTGCTTGCCCGGGAGATGGGAAAACCGCTTGTGATGGAGGAATTCGGGTTGGCGCGGGACAGCGCCGCCTGTGCGCCGGGAAGCCCGACGACAGCCCGCGACCGGTACTTTGCGAAGGTCTTCTCCGTGGTCTATGATTCGGCGCGCGCCGGGTCCCCTCTGGCCGGCACGAATTTCTGGACCTGGGGGGGTGAAGGGAAGGCGCAGCATCCCGACAACATGTGGCGTCCCGGCGACCCGTTTCTCGGCGACCCGCCGCAGGAACCGCAGGGATTCAACTCCGTTTTTTACGCGGATACTACGACGATCCGTATCATCCGCGAGCATGCGTTCAAGATGATGCGGCTCGGCGCGGAGGACTCTCTCTATGCCTATTACCATCAACCATGAGGTCGATCAATGAAAAGTTCCGTTCTTCTCGCCCTTCTCTTCGCAGGGATCCAGGCCGGTGCGCAGACGAAGGAAAGCAGGGTTGTTGTCGACGCGTCGGATCCGAAGACCAGGATTAACAGAAATATCTACGGTCATTTCTCCGAACACCTTGGCCATTGCATTTACGGCGGATACTGGGTAGGGGAGGATTCGCCCATCCCGAATACGAACGGGATACGCAACGATGTCGTTGCGGCATTGAAACGGATCAAGGTGCCGGTATTGCGGTGGCCAGGAGGATGTTTTGCCGACGAGTATCATTGGATGGACGGCATCGGACCGCGGAGCAAACGCCCTTCCATGATCAACACCCACTGGGGAGGCGTGACGGAGGACAACAGTTTCGGCACGCATGAATTCCTGGAGCTCTGCAGACAACTCGATTGTGAGCCATATATTTGCGGCAACGTGGGGAGCGGGACTGTCCAGGAATTTTCTCAGTGGGTCGAGTACGTCAACTCGGACAACATCAGCCCGATGACCGAAGCCAGGAAGAAGAATGGCAGGGAAAAATCCTGGGGGGTGAAGTACTGGGGGATTGGGAACGAGAGCTGGGGATGCGGGGGCAATATGCGTCCCGAATACTATGCCGACCTTGCGAAACAATTCGGGACCTATGCCCGCAATTTTGGCGAGCACAAGGTCTTCAAGATCGCCAGCGGCAAGTACGGCGACGATTACAACTGGACCGAAGTCCTCATGCGGGAAGCCCGGCAGCATTTTTCCGGCCTCTCGTATCACTACTATGCATTCAGTGATGGCAAGCCCGCCGCGGAGTTTGACGAGCAGGGCTGGTTCAATGTCCTCAATACGACGATGAAGATCGACGAATACCTGACGAAGCAATGCGCGGTCATGGACAAGTACGATCCGGAGAAGAAGGTGGCGCTCATCGTGGATGAGTGGGGAACCTGGCACGGCGTGGAGCCCGGTACCAATCCGGGCTTCCTCTACCAGCAGAATACTCTGCGGGACGCGGTCGCTTCGGCGTGCAATCTGAACATCTTCAACAATCACTGCGACCGGGTCCGCATGGCGAACATCGCGCAGACCGTCAACGTCCTGCAAGCAATGGCCCTGACGGAGGGGGAGAAGATGGTGCTCACGCCCACCTATCATGTGTTCGATCTGTTCAAGGTCCATCATGACGCGCTCTGGCTCCCGACAAAGGTAGAGTCCCCCGATTATGTCCAGGGCAAGGATAAGCTTCAGGCCGTAAACTGCTCCGCCTCCCTCGATAGCACCGGGAGGGTGCACGTCTCACTGGCAAACCTGGACCCCGGGAACGCGCAGAAGCTCTCCTGCTCGTTCGTGAAATTCTCCCCGGTGCGTGCTACGGGCCAGGTCATCACTGCGACGGCGATGAACGCGCATAACACGTTCGACCGTCCACATGTGGTAGAGCCAAAAACCTTTTCCGATTTCAAGGTGCGCGGCGAAGGGCTTGAAGCCTCTCTTCCTCCCATGTCGGTGGTGGTGCTGGAAGTGGAGGGAAAGCTCGAGTCGAAGGAGGGAAAGAAATAGGGGTGGCCTCCGGAAGCCACGCGGTGAGGGCAAATCGAATTCAACTGGGGAGACGGAGAGTGTCGCTGTTCAGTCAACCCCCTTCTTCACGACGGACAATGTGTCTCCGCGAACGTCGCAGTTCTTTCCATCATGAACGTAAATCGAATGTGCCTTCGGACTGCATGGCGCCGCGTCCCCATGGAAATTATCGATGGTCACACCTTCAAAGTCGCCGATCTCGATCCCGTGTGTGAAGAATGGGTGCTTCACCTCACCCCAGGACAGATCAAAGTCCCGCAAGTGTAACCCCCTGACATGCTGGGCGTAGAAGCCGGGGATGTCATGCGAGAAAAGCTGCAGCTTCGGGTCGAGCACCGGCCGCAAGTCGAAATTCCCTCCTCCTCGCTCGTTCAATGGGCTGTCCGCGATATGCAGCGTGACGTTGTCGAAAGAGACATTCTCGATGAGACTCTCGCCGGTGCCGTATACGATGATGCCCGCTTCCCCCCTGGCAATCACATTCTGAAACTTCACGTTCCTGATCTGGCCAAGCCTGACGTCCTTCGTCAATCGGACGGCGGAGAGATGGATTGGCTCGCCGTTGCCCCACCAGTCGCCGGTATGCAGCCGCGTATCGATCACGATGTTGCTGAAAATCATGTTCTCGATGGACCCTTTGTCCCGCGCGAAGATGCCGATCCCCCGGTTTGAATTCGTTATGGTAATGTTGTTGAAGACGCAGTTTCTCATGGCGTTCTGGTCAAATCCGCCGATCCGGATTCCGCTCGACCGTGAAACGAGGGTGCAGTTGGAGACCGTGATGTTTTCGGAGACTCGGCTGAGATGCTTGAATCCGGGGAGGTCCCAGTGATGGGAGTACCCCGTGACCACAATGGCATCGTCTCCCGTGCGGATGTCGCAGTCCGACATCATGACGTTACTGCATGAGGTGAAATCCACGCCGTCGTTGTTCGGGACCATGAGATTGCACCAGATCCTCACGCCGGACACGATCACCCCGTCGCAGTCTGCGAAGTGGAGGGTCCAGAAAGGCGATTCTGTGATCAGGACGTCCCGCACCGTGACGTCCCTACAATCGGAGAAGATGATCATCTGAAACGGCCGTTCCTTTGGCACGAGGGGGCCATCCCCCAGTCCCTTCACGACCTCCCGGAAGCGGGTCCCCTGCCTGGTGAACGCGCTCCCCGTGCTGTCGATCCTCTTTGCCTTCTGCACGTCGACGTAGAAATCTCCGTTCCCATCGATGGTCCCCGTTCCTGTGATCGAGACATTGCGGGCATCCTGTGTGAAAAGCATGCCCACGATTCGGCCATTGAGGGCGTAGTCCTGAACCTTCGCACTCCCCTTGAGTCTTGCTCCGCTCTCCAGATGCAGATCGACATTGGTCTTGAGCTGAATGGTGCCGGTGAGGAAAATGCCGGGGGGAACCACGACAGTTCCTCCTCCTTTCCGGGAACATTCGTCCACCGTCCGCTGGATGGCGGCGGTGTTCATTGTGAAGCCGTCGCCCACAGCGCCGAAGTCCGAGATCCGGTAGAGTGTCGCCTGGGAAAGGCCTTTGAAGGGGAGCAAAAGGAATGAGAGGACCATCGCGCACCGGAGGGTAATGCTCATGTGAAGCCTCCCCATAAAATAGTAGAAACAGGCTGGCGGGCATGACGCACTATCCAAACATACCCGACTTTTATCAAAATGACAATCTTTATTAAATCTATAGGAAGGCAGGGTGAGAAGACTGAGAATCCCGTCTGTTTTGCGGCCTTTCCCTTAGCACGATAGTTGAGGAGGCAAGTCAATGACGCAAATCCGCCTGATGAGGTACGCATGGAAAATCAAGAGAATTTGGTGGAAGTCTTCCGGCAACTGCTCGATGACGGCCTCTTGAAAAAGTGGTATCCCCTGGTGATCGACCGGGAGTGCGGGGGATACTTCACCAATGTGGCATCTGATTGGACTCTTCCTCCCGAACAGGAAAAAATGATCGTCGGGCAAGCACGCCATGTCTGGGCAACGGCAAGGGTCGCCGGGTGGCTGGCCGACGGTTCGGCATACGAAGAGTATGCGCGCCATGGTTTCACCTTTCTGCGGGATGTGATGTGGGACCGGCAGTTCGGCGGATTCTACCAGATCCGTGGCCGTTCGGGAGGATGGTCGGACGTTCGAGGCTGGCGCGACGAAAAGCGGACCTATGGCAATGCCTTCGGCGTCTATGCGCTGGCTGCGCTCTACGGCCTGACGCATGAAGCCGAGGTTCTTGAATTTGCCAAACAGGCATTCTGCTGGATCGAAGACCACGCCTACGATCCGCGCTATAAGGGATACTTCCAGTTCTTGACCAGGGATGGGAAGGTGATTGATCTGTCCGGCGAATACAGGTCGGTGGCGTCGGACAGGGATGAGATCGGCTTCAAGGACCAGAATTCCTCCATCCATCTCCTGGAAGCCTACACGGAACTGTACCGGGTCTGGAAGGACCCTACCCTGCGGGAACAACTTTCCTCTCTTCTCACGCTCATCCGGGACACGATGGTGACGGAGGAAGGATACCTCCGGCTCTTTTTCCATCCGAATTGGTCACCTGTCTCCTTCAGAGATTCCAATCCGGAAGTTCGCGAACGGAACTTCGGCTTGGACCACGTCTCCGTTGGACACGACTATGAGACCGCATTCCTCATGCTGGAGGCTTCTCACGTGCTCGACATCAAGAACGACACCCGGACACTTGCCGTTGCACGAAAAATGCTTGATCATGCGCTCGTGAGCGGATGGGACAGCGAACTCGGGGGTTTCTATGACGGCGGGTACTACTTCAAGGGCGTAGATCACTGTACGATCGTTCAGGCGACGAAGAACTGGTGGGCACAGGCAGAAGCGCTCAATGCCCTGCTTCTTTTCGCACGGATTTTCCCCGGGTCAGTATATCAAAGCTACTTCATGAGAGAATGGGAGTACGTGAGCAAGTATATTATAGACTGGGAAAATGGGGACTGGTTCGAGGGGGGGTTGGACAAAGAGCCTCACTTCCGGAGCGGTCCGAAAAGCCACATCTGGAAATGCACTTACCACACAACGAGGGCGCTAACCAATTGTATCACGATGCTGGGAGGGGGATCGGAGAAGAGCAGGGAGGAGATGGAGTGGTTCATCGGGCACTGGAGGACGATGAAAGGAGATACCTTCCCCGCAGCTATGCCCTCTCGCTCCTCATGAGCTCAAGGTTCTTCCTGATCAATTCCACTCGTTGCTTCACGCTCAATCCGGTACGCAATCCATCCTGCGGTGTGTGCAGGACGTAGTCCAGAAGCCTCTCCACGGTTGACGTGGCGACGTGCAGTCTGGTGTCGGAAGAGGCGTAGTAGATGAGCACCTCACCGCCGGGTCTCTTCACCCATCCGTTGCTGAACACAACGTTTGACACATCGCCGACCCGTTCCATTCCCTCGGGGGCCAGAAAATAGCCTGCGGGGCGTGCAAGCACCTTATTGGGATCGAGTAGATCGGACAGGAACATGTAGAGCACGTAGCGCAATCCGGCGGCGGTGTTTCGAACCCCGTGCCCCAACTGCAGCCACCCCTGTTCCGTCTTGATCGGGGCGGGCCCGAGGCCGTTCTTGACTTCTTTGATGGTATGATAAGCGCGGTCATCAATGATGCTCTCACGGTCAATCACCGCAGTTTCGATGCTCTCGGACAGGCCCCACCCGATGCCGCCGCCCGAACCGGCGTCGATGAACCCATCCTGGGGCCGGGTGTAAAACGCGTACTTGCCGTCGACAAATTCCGGATGGAGCACAACGTTGCGCTGCTGCGGAGACCCCGTCTCCAGATCTGCCAGCCGCTCCCACCGGACCAGATCTTTCGTCCTGGCGATTCCGCATGCGGCGACGGCGGAGGATGTGTCGGTCCTGGGGGCGTCCGGGTCCTTCCGTTCGGTGCAAAACAGTCCGTAGATCCAGCCGTCTTCATGCCGCACAAGCCTGATGTCGTAGACGTTGATATCCGGGTCATCGGTCTCTGGCATCTCGATGGGGTAGTCCCAAAAACGGAATGAGTCGATCCCGTTGGGGGATTCGGCGATGGCGAAAAAGGATTTTCGGTCTGCGCCCTCAACGCGGACAGCGACCAGGATCTTGCCGTTGAGCTCGATGGCGCCGGCGTTGAACGTGGCGTTGACGCCGATGCGTTCCATAAGATGTGGATTCGTCTCATAGCACAGGTCGTATCGCCAGAAGAGCGGCGTATGGCCGGCAGTGATGACCGGGTGAATGTACCGCTGATAGACGCCGTTTGTTTCCGCCGTTCTCTGGTTTGGCCTGGAGATCAGTTTCTCGTGGGTTTCGGTCAGCCTTGCCAGGGCTCGATTGAATTCTTCTCGTGTCATTGCTTTTCCATGGATGGAACGAGTGGTTTGTCCTGCGTGCCTTGCGCGACACCCTCCGGGAGATAGGTCTGCGCGAGCTCATCGAGCTTGTCCCACCAGGTGAACTTGAGGATGACAGTGGTGATGATGGCGATGGCAAGGGTGACAAAAACAGACGCGGTTTCCCGGATGACGATGAAGATCGGAAGCGCGACAAGCGAGGTCTGCCAGACGATCCCGACGATGATGTTCAAGGCGTCCCTCCTGAAGTATCTGTTCGGCACGAACTCAGGATATTGGTTCCGCACTTTCTCCAGGACAGGTTTCCAGAAGCCCCACGGCCGCACCTGCATGTAGAATTTCATCAGCACCTCATCCGGCTCGGGATCGGTGAGGTAGCTCCCGGCGATGCAGCCGGCGAGCGAGATCGCCAGGATATACGGGAAGGCATACAGCGCGGCGACGGTCGGGAATAGCAACGGGATCGCTATGGACGCGGCAATGCCGGTGACCATGCCCCAGAAATATCCGTACCCGTTCAAGCGCCACCAGTACCATTTCAGGACATTGGCGGCAGTGTAGCCGCCCCAGAGCGCGTTCACGATCCAGAGGGTTACCTGGTTGATGGACTCCACAACAAAGCCGAAAGCGAAGCCGAGGATCACAAAGGTCACCGACACCAGGTAGCTGAGGCGCACATACCGCTTGGGCTCCGCGTTGGGGTTGATGAAACGCTTGTAGATATCGTTTACCACATATGCCGGCGCTGCATTGATCGTTGCCGCGTAGGTCGACATGAAGGCGGCCAGCAACCCCGCGAGAATCAGCCCCACCCATCCTACGGGGATGAGATTTTTCAGTGCATAAGGGAGCACCATTTCAAAATCGATACCCTGTCCCATGTCCCTGAGCATCGGGCTGAGAAACACGAGGGCAAGGACAGTGAGGCCGGCGATCATCATGTAGCGGGGGAAAAACAATACAACGGAGACGAACCCGCTCATCTTGGCGGCTTCCTTCGGCGAGCGCGTGGCAAGGATGCGTTGCATGTCGTAATTCGGAGCAGGCCCCGCGGCACTCACCAGGAATCCCTTGAAGAGTACGAGCATGAAAAAAATGGTGAAGAGACTGTAGCCGTCTGTCTCGATCTTTGTGTTGACGGCGTCGATGAGGCCGGTCCAGTTGAGATCGAGCGTCCAGCCGAACGTGATATCCTTCCAGCCCGCCGGGATGACGGCGTTCAACATCTCTGGAGAGACAGCGTTCATGGCAATGATACCGACGGCAATGGATGCGATCGTCATCACGATGAACTGCAGGAACTCCGTGATCACGACGCTGAACATTCCGCCTTTTACCGCGTAGATGGCGGTGATGCTCATCAGGATGACGGCGTATGTGTCCGGCGAGAGATCCCATGGAAGGAAGATCTTCGCAAACTTCCCGATTCCTTTGAAGTCGTACGCGATGAAGCCGATCACACTCACCAACGCGAAGACCACGACGATAATATGTGCAAGCCGTGCGCCGTTGCTCCTCCCAAACCGGGTCTGAATCCACTCCGCGCCGGTCATGACATTCGACCGGCGGAGCCAGATCGACAGGAAGACCATAAGGAAGATCTGGTTGAAGACAGGCCAGACCCAGGGGATGAAGACGCTCTTGAGGCCGTACACGAAGAGAATGTACACGAGCCACATTGTTCCGGTGATGTCGAACATTCCGGAGGCGTTGGAGACGCCGAGAATCCACCAGGGGAGGGCATTCCCCCCCAAAAAGTAGGAATTGATATCCTTGATGGCTCTTTTGGATACCAAGATGCCCAGTATCAGAACGACCGCGAAGTATGCGATGATGATGGCAATGTCGACCATATGGATTTGCATAGGGGCGGATTCCTTCAGTCGTTGGTGGGCTTGCTCGCAGGGTTCATTTACAACAGTCACAAATAGTGCCACGACAAAAGTGCCACATGCGGGCGGAATTTTCTCTGTTTCCTGCGAAGGGCTGGCATTTGCTTTATTAAAACAATAAAATGTTATAATATTGATAAGTAGCTCTTCTCCAGGCTGATCCCTTCGGTGGGGAATCCGGATGATTTGCTCGCCTTCCGCATCCGGCTGCCGAAGGCAGAAATTGTGTAAGCGGTGTTCTTCGACCTTTTCCATCACAACTCCTCCGGGTATCCCATGCGCCGCGCGTACAGTATTGCCCTGTTCATCTTCTGCTTGAACTTCGGCCTCGCAAACGATTCGCCTTTCAGGCTCGCACCGCTCTTCACCGATCACATGGTGCTCCAACAGGATAGCAACGTCCCGATCTGGGGCTGGGGTACTCCCGGAGACACCATCGGAGTCCGTGCTTCATGGGGAGAAGGAGCGATGGCGTTCGTCGGGATGGATTCACTCTGGATGTTGACTCTCAAAACCCCCTCAGCCGGAGGTCCGGCTCGAGTAGAGTTCCGACACGATCATACCGTGCTCTATTTGAACAATGTCCTGATGGGCGAGGTCTGGCTCTGCTCGGGACAGTCAAATATGGAAATGCCTCTGGAAGGCTGGCCTCCGACTGATACCATTGCCGGCTCAGCGCAGGAGATCAGTAACTCGCTGTTCCTCCCCACCATCCGGGTGTTCACCGTGAAGCGGGCATTCTCTCCGGTGCCCGAATCCGTATGCGAAGGCGCGTGGGTGGAAGCCATGCCGACAACATCTCCGGGATTCAGTGCGACTGCCTACTTCTTCGGAAAGGCTCTTCAGCAGGCGCTCAAGGTGCCCGTGGGCCTGATTCACTCGAGCTGGGGCGGAACGCCCGTGGAATCGTGGATGAGCGCAGATCGCCTGTCTGGTATCGCCGGGTACGATACGGTCATTCAGAAGATCCATCAGAGTGTGGACAGCCTCCGCATGCTCATGGAATGGTTGGGCCGGTTCCCCACGGTGAATGTACGTCAGCGAGAGCGCGATATGCGGTGGCGCGGCCTGAACCTGCGAGACTCTCTTTGTGCAGCAAGAGACTACAGCGATACAACCTGGCACGTGATGCAGCTTCCTCTCGTCTGGGAGCGTTCAGGGCTCGGTCAGTTCGACGGCGTCGTCTGGTTCAGGAAGCAGATCACCATACCTGTCGGTTGGGTGCATCGTGACCTCGTCCTGGAGTTGGGACCAATCGATGACATCGACGTCACATATGTCAATGGAGTGAGGGTGGGAGGCCATGAAGAAGAAGGGATGTGGAATGTGAACAGGACGTATCATGTTCCCGCGAGTGCAGTAGACAGCACTGTCCTGCAGGTAGCTGTCCGTGTGATCGATTTCCAGGGAGGCGGAGGGATCGGCGGCCCGGAGAAATCCCTCTCGCTCCGCCTCGAAGAAGGAGGAGAGCGGGCCACATTGCAAGCGGATGCTGGAACCCAGCGCATCTCTCTTGCAGGGGCGTGGAGGTATCTGCCGGTGGCGGAATATCGGGGGAGCCAGCTCTTCGTCTTCGGGGCCGACGGTCAGGTGTACGACAGCCGCCCGCGTCTGCCGGTTGACCTCTCCGGCTACAGTCCGACGACACTGTACAATGCCATGATCGCGCCGCTTGCGCCGTTTGCGATCCGGGGTGCGATA
>JAGDMJ010000488.1 GCA_017860555.1 Bacteroidota bacterium | reverse complement strand
GCGCGCCGAAGCGTGGAGGGGCGGTCATGGCCCGGTATCCAGGAAAGGTGAGAGTGGGTGAATACGGCCGCAGAGCATCCCGTCGATTTCCTTCCCCTTCTCTTCTACACCGTCGGCGTCCTTCTCATTGTCGGGGCAATGTACGGGCTTTCGTACATCATCGGTGAACGCCACAAAGGTCTTGCCACAGGTGTCCCCTACGAATCGGGCATCAAGGTCACAGGCTCCGCACGGGTGCGCTTTCCCTCCCGATTCTATCTCGTCGCAATGCTCTTTGTCCTTTTTGATCTGGAAGTCGTGTTCATCTTTGCCTGGGCCGTTGCGGCCCGGGAATCCGGGTGGCCAGGGTACTGGGTTCTCCTGGGGTTCGTGGCCATCCTGGTGGTGGGACTTGTGTATGAGTGGAGGATGGGGGCCCTGGACTGGTTCCCCGGTACCAGGCGTGTTAACGGACAAAAAGGTGTCGTCGATGAATCGTCTCGAAGATCCATACCAGGCTGAAGTGCGCCGCAGCGTCGTCACCGCCCGACTCCAGGATCTTCTTGCATGGGGTAGGAAGAATTCTCTCTGGCCGTTCAACTTCGGGCTCTCGTGCTGTTATGTGGAGATGGCAACGAGCCTGACCAGCAGGTTCGACATCGCCCGTTTCGGTGCCGAGGTGATCCGGGGTACCCCGCGGGAAGCGGACGTCATGGTCATCGCCGGAACTGTGTTCAGGAAAATGGCGCCTGTGATCAGGCGGTTGTATGACCAGATGATGGAGCCGCGGTGGGTGATCTCCATGGGATCCTGCGCGAATTCTGGAGGGATGTATGACGTGTATAGCGTCGTCCAGGGCGTCGACACGTTCATGCCTGTGGATCTGTATGTCCCCGGCTGTCCTCCCAGGCCCGAGGCGTTCATGGAAGGCCTGCTCCTGCTCAGCGAGGCCGTCGGCGCGGAAAAGAGGCCGTTAAGCTGGATGCTTGGCCCGCAAGGCGTGGAAAAAGCCCCCCTGCCGTCGCTCCGTGATCTCAAGCGCGAGGAGCGGATCAAGGCTACCGAACTTCCAACGCCTGATCATATCTGACCCGCGGCCATGATCGATCAGCCTATCACACAGACGGAATTCGAAGAAAGCCTCCGGTCCGGCTTCGGGCCGGCATTGCTTGCCGCCCAACCGCTGCGTGACGGGATCCCGACGTACTGGATCCATCCGGACAAGATTGTCGGCGTGCTGCGGTACGCGAAGGAAAGCTCGGGGGAGCGCTACGCAATGCTCTATGACATCACGGCCATCGACGAGCGATTCCGGACACACCGGGAAGGGCAGCCGCAAAGCAACTTCACCGTCGTCTACATGCTCTTTTCTTTCGAGCAGAACGCATGGCTGCGCCTGAAAGTGCCCTTGACCGGCGAGTTCCCGTCCATTGAGACAGCGACAGGCGTCTGGTTGGCGGCGAACTGGTTCGAACGCGAAGTGTGGGATATGTTCGGCATCACGTTCCGGAACCATCCGAATCTGCAGCGCATCCTGATGCCGAAGACATGGGAAGGGCATCCTCTCAGAAAGGAACATCCAGCGCGTGCCACCGAGATGGCTCCATTCACCCTGCCGGACGACAGGCAGGTGAACGAAGAGGAAGCGCTGGAGTTCCGGCCCGAGGAGTGGGGCATGATGCCGCAGTCGCCCACCTCGGAATTCATGTTTCTCAACGTCGGGCCCCAGCATCCCGGAACACACGGTGTGTTCCGTATCGTCCTCCAGATGGAAGGGGAGCAGATAATCGACGCGTTGCCGGAAATCGGCTTCCACCACCGCGGCGCGGAGAAAATGGCGGAACGGCAAACGTGGCATAGCTTCATTCCGTATACAGACCGGGTCGACTACCTCGGCGGTGTGATGAACAACTTCCCGTACGTGATGGCGGTCGAAACTCTCGCCGGCATCGAGGTTCCCGCGCGCGCCCAGGTGATTCGCATCATGCTGGCAGAGCTCTTCCGCATCGCCAGCCACCTGGTATGGTACGGTACGTTTGCGCAGGACCTTGGCGCGCTTTCGCCTGTGTTCTACATGTTCAATGACCGCGAGCGAATCTTCAAGATCATCGAAGCCATCTGTGGTTTCCGCATGCACCCGGCCTGGTTCCGGATCGGCGGGACGGCGGCGGACTTGCCGGAAGGATGGGAAGGCCTGGTCCGCGATTTTCTGAAGTACATGCCTTCCCGCCTGAAGGAATATGATGCCCTGGTCATGAAGAACCGCATCTTCAAAATGAGGACTGTGGGCGTTGGCGCCTATACAAAAGAGGAAGCGATCGACTGGTCGGTGACCGGACCGGGACTCCGCGCAACCGGATTTGCCTGGGACTTCAGGAAGGCCAGGCCGTACTCCGGCTATGATCAGTTTGAATTTGACGTCCCGACGGCCACACATGGCGATTGCTATGACCGGGGCGTGGTCCGCGTGGAGGAGATCCGGCAGAGCTTACGGATCATCGAACAGTGTGTGAACAACATGCCTCCCGGACACTACAAATCGGATCACCCGCTCACGACCCCCCCGCGAAAGGACAGGACAATGCATGATATTGAGACGTTGATCAATCATTTTCTCAACGTCAGCTGGGGACCGGTCATCCCCCCCGGAGAAGCGTTCGTGGCGATCGAGGCGACAAAAGGGATCAATGGGTATTACCTGGTGAGCGACGGAAACACGGAATCGTACCGCACGCGTGTCCGCGGCCCGTCGTTTGCCCATCTGCAGATGGTTCCGATGTTGTGCCGGGGCGGGACCGTCTCTGACCTGATGGCGATCCTTGGCAGCATTGATTTTGTCATGGCAGAAGTTGACCGGTAAATGACGGGAGGAGGCACTGAATGCTGAGTGCGGAAGAAAGTGAGGAGGTTGACAGGGAGCTGGCGCACACTCCCACCAGACAAGCGGCCTGCATCGAGGCGATGAAGATCGTTCAGCGGCACCGGGGATGGGTATCGGACGAAGCCATCCGCGACCTTGCGGAGCATCTCCAGATGTCTGCGGCGGATCTGGATGGGGTTGCCACTTTCTACAATGTGATCTTTCGCCGGCCGGTCGGGCGGCACGTGATCTTCTATTGCGACAGCGTGAGTTGCTGGATCATGAACTTCCCCGCCGTCA
>JAGDMJ010000487.1 GCA_017860555.1 Bacteroidota bacterium | reverse complement strand
GGCCCGCCATACTTCTGAAACCCCGCGACAGCATTGCAGATCCTGTCTGCGCCAAGCGTCGCCGGATCATCGTACAGAATCTTGATCCCAAGGTCCAAACGGCCCGTGACGGTGACCGGCTCCTTTTTCAGGTGGTCACGAGCGAGAGCGGAAAAAGCCGCCGTCGCTTCAGGCACCACAGACGAGATGCCAAGTCCCTTGAGCGTAAGGGGAGAGATGCCGGCGCCGGAGAGGAAAGGAGAAAGGGCTGTCCATGTCTCGTCAACGGAGCGATGACGGTTCGTGGAGAGACGGTGGGTGGCGATCAGTCGATCATGCGAAAAGACCCCGAGGCCGGTATGGGTGTTGCCGATGTCGACCGCGAGGAGCATGGAGGGTGAGTTCCGGGCTATGGAGTATTGTGCCGGGTCATGCTGCCGGCACATCGATCCCCAAGATGGTGACGTCTCCCGCGAAGAGTGTCTTGGCTCCCTGAGGAGAATCGAGGATCAATCCGCCTTCCGGGCTGAGTCCGCGCACGACGCCTGAGATCACGGATCCCCGTTCGGAGACGGAGATCTGCCGATTGATCATGCTGGAGCGTGCCAGCCAGAGGGGAAGGACCGTGTTGAAACCTGAAGAGGAAAGCGTCTTGTAGTTTTTCTCGAGCGAACTGAGGAGCTCCCGGAAGAGGACCAGCCGGTCCACTTCCTTCCCTCCTTCGAGCCGTAGCGACGTGGCCTTCCCTTCCAGGTCGTGCGCAAAAGCGACCTGGTTTACATTCACACCGATGCCGACGACGACGTACTCGAGGGTGTTGTCCTTCACCGAGCCTTCCAGCAGAATCCCTGCGACTTTCCTGTTGTTGACGAGAAGATCGTTCGGCCACTTGCATTCCACTTTGAGGCTGGTGGTGCGTTCGATAGCCTGGGCGACCGCGACGGCCACATAGAGTGGCAGCAGGTTGACTTGTTCAGGATTTGCAGTGGGGCGGAGGATGATGGAGAAGGTGAGGTTCTCGTTCGGGTTTGCCTGCCAGACCCTGCCCAGTCTTCCCTTGCCGGCGGTCTGTTGCTCGGCAATGATGACGGTTCCTTCGTCTGCCCAGCATCCCGCCAGTGCCCGGGCGCAGTTGTTCGTTGAATCGATCGTATCAAATGTAAAAATCTTGTTGCCGAACCGTTGGGTCTTCAGCCCCTGTCGCAAAGCCTGAGCAGTATACATCGCTGCACCTCATAGCTATTGGATGAGCATCACAACATTGGAGGGAGTGAATAACCGCAATGCGGGCACATGCAGACTTCTGATAATAGAGAATCCACGCGGAAAAGTCAAGTGAATCCTTTTAGCATGTTTTACGGAAATAATGGCAGACCCGCCTACGCCAAACTGGCACTAAATTTCTGTCATACTGGCGTATTTCCCGGTCTAGGGATTTTCGAGGATATGTGCTTCGTAAATCACAATATGTCAACAGCTTAGAAGTGTACCTTTCTCTGGTAATATTGGCATAAGTATTGCGTCTATGGTCACATAAGCTGAGTCTTCGATCAGAAAAGGAGAGCAATAGAATGGGAAAAATCATAGGAATTGACCTCGGCACGACGAATTCTTGCGTCGCGGTCATGGAGGGGAACGAGCCGGTCGTGATCGCCAACTCCGAAGGAGGGAGAACTACACCCTCGGTCGTGGGTTTCACCAAAAGCGGTGAGCGATTGGTGGGCCAGGCCGCGAAACGGCAGGCTGTGACAAATCCTCAGAATACCGTCTACTCCATCAAGCGGTTCATGGGGCGATTCCATAACGAGGTAAATGAGGAGATGAAACTCGTTTCCTACAAAGTCCTGCAGGGCGAAAACAATACCGCCCGAGTCGAAGTAGGCGGCCGGGTCTATTCGCCTCCTGAGATCAGTGCGATGATTCTCCAGAAGATGAAGCAGACTGCCGAAGACTACCTGGGACAGAAGGTGACCGAGGCGGTGATCACCGTGCCTGCGTATTTCAACGACGCGCAGCGACAGGCCACCAAGGAAGCCGGCGAGATTTCCGGGCTTACGGTCAAGCGGATCATCAATGAACCGACCGCCGCGGCACTTGCCTATGGACTCGACAAGAAGCACAAAGACAGCAAGGTCGCGATCTATGACCTTGGCGGTGGGACATTTGATATTTCGATCCTTGAGCTCGGCGAGGGCGTTTTTGAGGTCAAGTCAACGAACGGAGACACTCATCTCGGCGGCGACAATTTCGACCAGCGCGTGCTGGACTACATCGCCGAGGAGTTCAAGAAGACGGAGGGGATCGACCTCCGGAAGGACCCAATGGCGCTCCAGCGCCTGCGCGAAGCGGCCGAGAAAGCCAAAATGGAGCTCTCGCAGCTGATGCAGACGGAGATCAATCTTCCCTTCATCACCGCGACAGCCGACGGGCCGAAGCACCTAAACATGACTCTCACGAGAGCGAAATTCGAACAGCTCGTGGACGACCTGATCCAGCGAACGCTTGGGCCGACCGAGCGGGCGCTGAAGGACGCCGGCATCTCTCCGCAGCAGATCGATGAAGTGATCCTTGTTGGCGGTATGACGCGCGTACCGAAAGTGCAGCAGCTGGTGAAAGACATCTTCGGGCGCGAACCCCACAGGGGAGTCAACCCGGACGAAGTGGTGGCGATCGGAGCGGCAATCCAGGGTGGTGTGTTGGCCGGGGATGTGACCGATGTGCTTCTGCTTGATGTCACGCCGCTGTCGCTCGGCATTGAGACCCTGGGTGGCGTCATGACAAAACTGATTGATGCGAACACGACCATCCCGACACGCAAGAGCGAGGTGTTCTCGACGGCATCGGACAATCAACCGTCGGTCGAGATCAACGTTCTCCAGGGCGAGCGGCCGATGGCCAACGATAACCGGACCCTCGGACGATTCCATCTGGACGGCATTCCGCCGGCGCCGAGAGGCATTCCGCAGATCGAAGTGACGTTCGATATTGACGCGAACGGCATTCTGCATGTCTCGGCGAAGGATAAGGGCACCAGCAAAGAGCAGTCGATCCGCATCACCTCGTCGAGCGGCCTGAGCAAGGAAGAGGTCGAGAAAATGAAGAAGGATGCCCAGGCGCACGCTTCAGACGACCGGAAAAAGAAGGAAGAAATCGACCTCCGGAACCAGGCC
>JAGDMJ010000486.1 GCA_017860555.1 Bacteroidota bacterium | reverse complement strand
GGGATGAAGGCAAGGCCAAGTGCGGCATAGAGGTCCTCTTCGTCACGGCAGCGCACTACCCGCTTGGCCTTTCCCCGCGTTTCCCCGGAATCCAGCTTCGAGAATCCATACTCGTTGAGGCTCAGACCCTGTTTTCTGGCCCGCCCCCTGAGCTCCACGTTGTGTTCTTTGCTCCCGGTGAAATAGTTCAGCGCAAAGGGATACTCTTCTCCGGAGACGATCCGAAGGTCACATTGAATTCCCGCTTTTAGCATTGCGCTGGACTTCGTCTCGCCACGCGCAATGGCCGTTTCTATCTGCGGGAGGGCGAGGAACGTGTCCATCAGCCGCGGCCGCGCTTCATCGGCCGCACTGAGGACGATATCGATGTCCCCGACAGTCTCCCGGCGGCGGCGGATGCTTCCCGCAATCTCTCCTGCTTTGACACCCGCATCGTTCCTGAGGGCAAACAGGATCTCCTGCGCGATTTGGAGCGCCGCGGGAAGCAGCTTTCTCCCTCCGCGGCTCCGGACCGCGGCAATACCCTTGAGGATGTTCTCCTGGGTCTTCTTGCCAAAACCGGAAACAGCAGAGAGAGCATCGGCCTTCGCGGCACTTTCAAGGGCGTCGATGTCCTTGATCCCGAGCGTCTCAAAAAGAATCTTGATCTTCTTGGGGCCCAGCCCTTCGATCTTCAGCATCTGAAAGAGGCCGTCCGGGAAACTCTTGCGCAGCTCCGTGTATTCCTTCGATTCTCCGCTGGTAACGAGCTCGGTGATGATGGCGCCGATGCTCTTGCCGATCCCTTTGACCTCCGTCAGGTCGCCGGTGCCGATAAGCTCTCCCAGATCCCCGGTGATCTGGTCCACGGCACGGGATGCGTTATGAAAGGCGCGCGACTTGAAAGGATTGGCTCCCTTGAGTTCAAGCAAGGTTCCCATTTCTTCCAGAATCACAGCGATCGCCTTTTTGTCCATCTTCCCTCTCTCTGCTATTTTGCCGCCCATCGGATCGCTTGCACAACGAGCCTCCGGAAGTTAGGGTCGTTGTATGCCGTTGGTCCGTGGCCCAATTGGATATAGCAGACCCTGGCATTCCCGTACGTCCTGGCCCATGCCAGCGCGCGATCGCTGGTCGCTTCATCAGTTGTCAGCAGGAGATGCGACTGCGGATCGAGCCACTGGTATTTGTACGTCTCATCTACGATATGGAAATTTCTAACTCCTGCGGTGATGGGATGCGCGGAATCAGCGACGACCACGTCAAGCGGCACATCATGAAGGTATGTCGAGGCCCGATGCTGTTTGCCGTCGAATTCTGCCTCCTTCTCAAAATACCTCCCGCCGATGATCCGAGGCCATTCCGGCCAGGGAGCATACGCAGCTATGCTATGATGCATGCCGACCACACCCACGCCTTTGTTCAACAAAGCAAGGAGGTTCGCCCGACGCTTCTCGGATATCTTCTGCCCCATATTATAGAAGACGATGACGTCATAGGACCAATGCGAAATATCCTCAAACAGTTCGCTCTGCTCTTTCTGGTCGGCAAAGGTCACTTTGAGGTCCGAATATCCCGCGAACACGGTGGGAAATGTTTTCGCGTCAAATTCATGACCTCCTGTCACCACCACCACGTTCAGCATCCGTTCTCCGGCCACGGTGCTCATGCACACTCCGAAGTTGAGGAAAACCATAGCAAGCGATGCGGCCATGAGACGCATTGTTCCCTCCTCCCATTGTTCCACATGTTATAGCCCCGAAGTTGTCCCTTTCGGCGACATCCCCGCGGGAGCAAAGGACGCATCCGTTTCATCCTTCATCAGCACCCAGATCCCGTAGGCACCCAGGGCTGTACCGAAAGGAAAATGGATGAGGGTCAGGAAACTAACAGCAAGCAGGACAATGCGCGCCCACCGTTTCCTTTTCAAGAGTCCGATGGCGCCGATAATACCGGCGACCCACAGCAACATGGATCCGATCAGGAACATCGCAACAATGCCGCGGAAAAACAGATAGCGGCCGACCATGTCCGCCGATGAGAAGTCATGTGTCAATCCCGCCCAGCGGACGAACCCCCAGGCAATGAGTCCCCCGAAGAAGTGAAGCGACCCAAACACGATGTAAAGGATGGGTAACAATCTGAGATGTTTTTCCATCGGCAAATCCTCCTGAGGCGGGTATGCTATCCCGAGAGAGTACGAAAAATCTTCGTGGGGTTCAAGAGAGCAGATTTTCTTCAGGGTCGCCTGCCATGCCCGGACAGAGCCAGGGCTCTTCTTACCACCGGAGGACCGCTCCCTCCACCGCCAATCCAGGACCCATAGCGAGCATCACCCCCACGTCTCCCTTCCTGGGCGACTCAGTGGTCATCACTTCGTTCAGGACGAAGAGAACTGTGGGCGAGGACATGTTGCCGAAGTTGCGCAACACGCATCGGCTGTGCTTCAGTTGTTCCTCGCTGAGGCCGGCTTCCTTTTTGATGCTGTCGATGACCTTCCGGCCGCCGGAGTGAATGACCCAGTGCCGGACTTCTCCCCTGCTGATCCCCTCCTGTTCCAGCATCCTGTTGACGACCTTCTCCGCCAATCTCCCCGCATTGTCCCGGATATCCTTGGAAAGGACAATCCGGAGCTTGCCGTCCCGGAACTGAAAGCCGACTGTGTCAATATAAGAAGGTTCAAGAAGGGTTTCGAACCGCGCGATTGCCGGAGCGCCCGGGGCCTCATCCAGCGCCATCACCACCGCTGCGGCACCATCGCCACAAATGGCATTGCCTACCACCGTCTCCAGCGAGTCATCGACGTAATAGCATGCCGAACAGATCTCGACGGTCACCACCAGCGACTTCCTCCCCGGGTACGCCATGACATAATCATAGCCACGCTGCAAACCCGGCATCGCGCCGGCACATCCCATCCCTACAAGATCCGCTCTCTGGAGATCTGTTCGCATCCCGAGCTTCTTGATGAGCAGCGCGGAGAGTCCGGGACACAGGTAGCCGGTGCAGGTGGCCACAACAATCTGATCAATCTCGTCGATGGCGATCTTGCCGTTCTCCAGGCAGCGCGTGACGGCCTCAGCCGCAACCGGAACAGCGTTGGCCATAAACCGAGCGTGGAGTTCATCCGCGCTTTCGAAAGGGACAAACGTTTCCTTGTCGATCGCGAGGTGGCGATACTC
>JAGDMJ010000485.1 GCA_017860555.1 Bacteroidota bacterium | reverse complement strand
ATTGCCATCCAGATCGCCGAAGGGCTTGAGGCGGCGCACAGGAAAGGAATCGTGCACCGGGATATCAAGAGCTCGAATATCATGGTCACGGAATCGGGGCAGGTCAAGGTCATGGACTTCGGGCTGGCCAAGCTGCCGGGAGGAGCGTTAGTAACGAGGCTGGGCTCCACGCTCGGCACCGTTGCGTACATGTCTCCCGAACAGGCGCGTGGCGAAGCTGTCGATCACCGGTCCGATCTCTGGTCATTCGGCGTGGTGCTGCATGAGATGCTGACCGGTCAACTTCCGTTTGGCACCGCCTACGACCAGGCGGTATTGTATTCGATCCTGAATGAAGAGCCGAAACGGCTCGCCGAGGTGCGGCCCGAACTGCCGGAAGCCCTGGCGCGTATCGTTGATCATGCCCTCGCCAAGGCTCCGGATGCGCGTTACGGATCGGCTGCAGAGATCATTGCAGACCTGAAGCGGATCCAGTCATCCATGTTGCCTCGACCTGTGGCCACGGATGGTTCCGGGTGGTTCTACCGGCGACCCCGCATTCTGATACCGGCGATCATCCTCTTCCTCGCCCTTGCCGCCGCAACTTTCTGGTGGTTCGATGGTCAGGGCAAAGCTCGATGGGCGAGGGAGGAATTGCTGCCCGAGATCGAGAAGACGATTGAGAACATCGCCATGAGCGGCGAGGGGCCGAAGTCCTGGGAGGCCTATGAGCTCGCGCTGCAGGCTGAGCGGCACATTCCAGACGACCCATTGCTGGCCCGCCTCCTGCCACGGTTCACCCGCCTCATCCATGTGTATTCAACGCCGGCTGGCATGAAATTCTATGCGAGGCCGTATAGTGCCGCCAACGGAGAATGGCGCTACTTCGGCACCACCCCCCTGGAAGGGCTTCGTTTTCCCACCGGGGTGGCCCGTGTAAAGTTGGAACGGGAAGGATCCCGCATTACTTACGACCTTGCATGGAACGCCGCCTTCGTGAGCGACACGCTCATGTACATGGTTCCTGATTCGGCTGTCGTCCCTCCGGAAATGGAAATGCTCCCCAGTGCCTCCTCATCATTCGAGATCATGGCGGCGCCCGCGACGGTACATTTGCCAGGTCTGGAGAACGTCAGGGCGCAGCAGGTCGGGGATTTCCTGATGGACCGGTTCGAGGTCACAAACAGGGACTACAAGCGCTTCGTCGAGGCACGAGGATACGAGAACCCGGAATACTGGAAGCATCCGTTCATCAAAGACGGGAAGCCGTTGACGTTTGTGGAGGCAATGCGGCTCTTTGTGGACCGGACGGGTACACGAGGTCCAGCCACCTGGGAAGTGGGCGACTACCCGAGGGGACAGGAAGACTACCCTGTCTCCGGCGTCAGCTGGTACGAAGCGGCCGCCTATGCGGAATTTGCAGGAAAGAGCCTGCCGACCATTTATCATTGGGATCGCGCTGCCTTCACCTACGTAAGCCCGGAGATCGTCCCTGCGAGCAACCTCAACGGGAGCGGCCCGCGGCCCGTCAGCGCCTCGCACAGCATGAACAGGTTTGGCCTTCACGATCTCGCAGGAAATGTGCGAGAGTGGTGTCTCAACGAGAGCACCCGCGGCGGACAGCGCTTCATTCTCGGTGGCGGGTGGAACGATCCCAGCTATGGGTTCAACGATGCGTTTACCCAGCCGCCGTTCGACCGCTCGGAGACCAACGGTTTTCGTTGCATGAAATACCTGGGCGACGGACAGGGCCGGGGGGCATTTGAGGGAATGATCGATCTGCCCTTCCGGGATTTTCTGCGCGATCCGCGGGTGTCTGACGCCACATTCAAGCTCTTCCTGAAGCAGTACGACTATGACAAGACGGATCTCCGCCCCGTTGTTGAATCGGTTCTGGACAATGAAGAGTGGAGAAGGGAGAAGGTCAGCATCGCTGCGGCATACGGCGGGGAACGGATGGTTGTCTATCTCTTCCTTCCGAAAAACGTGCCGCCGCCATACCAGACCGTCCTCTATTTCCCGGGGTCCGGGTCCATCCACACGCGCTCGAGTGATTCGCTGAAGCCCGCGAGGATGACCGACTTCATCCTGAAGAGCGGTCGAGCGTTCGTCTACCCTGTGTACAAAAGCACATACGAGCGCGGAGACGATCTGGTTTCTGATTACCCGGAGGAGACGAACTTCTGGAAAGAGCATGTGATCATGTGGGGAAAGGACGTGCGGCGAAGCATCGATTACCTTGCTGCCCGAAAGGATATCGATACGGCGAGAATTGCGTACTACGGTTCCAGCTGGGGAGGAGCGATGGGCGCGATCATGCCCGTCATCGAGCCACGCATCAAGGTCGTGGTGTTGTTGGTGGCCGGCATTTGTTTCCAACGCTCGTTCCCGGAAGTCGAGCCGGTGAACTATCTCCCCCGCTTCACGACACCGGTGCTCATGCTCAACGGCAAGCACGATTTCTTTTTTCCCTACGAAACATCACAGCGTCCGTTTTTCGAGCTTCTCGGCACTCCTAGTGACCGGAAAAAGATCCTGGTCTACGAAGGAGGCCACACCGTACCGAGAACCGAGCTTGTGAAAGAGACCCTTGCGTGGCTGGATCAGTATCTCGGGGCGCCGGGAAATAAAGCAGTTGTCAGAAGTCAGTAGCCAGCATTTGTACACGCGTCTTCTTTTCCATCTGCATTCATCCTTCGAACATTCCCCACTGACTCCTGGCTTCTAGCTACTCCCATTGCTTGATTCCGGCTTTCAAAACCCGTACCATTGATGTGCCGGACGCTTAGCTCAGCTGGTTCAGAGCGCCGCCCTTACAAGGCGGAGGTCGTAGGTTCGAACCCTACAGCGTCCACCCCGTCTAGATCCCGGACAACTGGAACGAGTACCAAGCAGTAACGTTGCATGCCTGCATGATCAAGAGGCTCGTTACACACAAGCATGCCCCACTTCTCCTTGCACTGCTGGGAATGCTGCTCGCACTTCCATCAGTCTGGACCGGGTGGCAGCAGGATGATCTCACCCTCAGGTTTTTCCTCCTCGATTACCGGGACCTCGAAGGGAAGACGACCTCTCCTTTTGACATTTTCGCCTTCCTCAATGGGGACCCGCAACGCACCCGGAAAATGATGGATATCGGATTGCTTCCCTGGTGGACGTGGGAAGACATCCGGTTGTCTTTCT
>JAGDMJ010000009.1 GCA_017860555.1 Bacteroidota bacterium | reverse complement strand
CACACCACCACGCACGGCGCATTGGGCGCATTCTCGTTCGGGATTGGCGCGACGGAGATGGCGAGTGTCTGGGCACTCGGCGGCGCGGTGAATGTGGAGGTTCCAGCGTCGATCAAAGTTGTCGTCAAAGGCCTCTTCCCTCCGATGGTCGGGCCGAAAGATTTGATCCTGCACCTGATTGGCATGCTCACCGCGCAGGGAGCGAACTACCGCGTGATAGAATTCCACGGGGACGCGATCAGCCGAATGCCTACATCCGGGCGGCTCGTGATCTGCAATATGGCCGTGGAAGCAGGCGCAACCTCGGGCATCGTGCCGTCCGACAAGGAAACGCTCCGTTACCTGCGCGTCAGCGCCGGCGTCAAAGACAACATCGACATCGTGCTTCCCGACCTGGACGCGGAGTATGAGCGCGTGATCGACGTGGATGTCTCGCACCTCGTGCCGCAGGTCGCGTGCCCGCATACCGTCGACAACGTCCGACCGATTGACGAGGTGGCCGGCACCAGAGTCCATCAGATCGTGATCGGCTCCTGCACGAACGGCCGGCTGGACGACCTGGAGGTGGCGGCACGGATCCTCAGAGGGAAGAACGTGGCGGCCGGAACCCGGATGCTGGTGTTTCCCGCATCCGGGAGGATCTATGCGCAGGCATTGGAGCGAGGGTTGATCGGGGATCTGCTGGGGGCGGGAGCAGTCGTGATGAATCCCGGATGCGGTCCCTGTCTTGGTGTGCACCAGGGAGCGCTCGGAGACGGTGAGACCGCGCTTTCGACGACGAACCGGAACTTCAAGGGACGGATGGGGAATCCGTCCGCGGAGGTGTATCTCTGCTCGCCGGCAGTGGCAGCCGCATCGGCGCTGACCGGCGTTGTCACGGACCCGAGGAAAGGAGCACAGGAGTGATGGCGACAGTGGCGTTTGTTGCCGGTGACGACGTGTCTACCGACGTGATCTATCCGGGACGATACATGGCGACGGTGCTGCCCGCGGAAACGCCGCAGTTCGCGTTTGCCGACAACGCCGAGCTGAACGCGCGTCTGAAAGCCGGGCAAATTCCGCCCGGCAGCCTCATCGTCGCCGGAAAGAACTTTGGCTGCGGCTCATCGCGGGAACAGGCGGTCTCCACCCTCAAAGGATATGATCTCACGATTGTGGCCGAGAGTTTCGCCCGGATCTTCATGCAAAATGCGATCAACCTGGGGTTGCAGGTGGTCGTGGCGCCTGGAGTGCAGGCGTCAGCGGGGGACGAGATCGACGTGCTCCCGGACCGCGTCATGAACAGGTCGACGGGCAACGCGACTCCGACGGTGCGGCTTCCGGAGGCGAGGCAGGCGATCATTGACGCGGGCGGATTGATCGCGTACACACGTACGCTTTTGCTGCAACGGCGCGGGAGGGGATGAACTATGGTACGAGAGAACGGACGGTTCAGCATATCACCCGAACAGGACAAGACCCGGTTCCGGACCTTTACGTACAAGACCTGCACAACGTGGACGGAGGGAAGGAGTGGAGTGCTCACGTCCGAGGGAAAGGCGTCGTTGCGCTTCTCCGCGCCGCCGGAATTCAAAGGGGAACCGGGCCTCTGGACTCCCGAGCACATGTTTGTCGCGTGCGTCGAGATGTGCCATATGGCCACGTTCATCGCGTTCGCGTCCAAGCGCGACCTGCCCGTCGTCTCCTACCGGAGCCACGCCAACGGCGTCCTTGAGTACGTCGATGGCGATTACCGGTTCACGCGCATTGTGATCTTCCCGACCATCGTCGTCTCATCCTCCTCGGCCGGGGACGAGCTGCAAGCGATCCTGCGGGACGCCGAGAAGCATTGCCTGGTCACCAATTCCATCGCCTCGATCGTCGAGGTGAATCCCACCATCATTGTGCAATGAGACCGGCCGTTTGATTTCGGAGACGGGGGCTCGCCGCCGCGAACGCGTTTCCGGTTCTTGCTAGTCGTTCGAATTCTCGGTATTATAGAAGGAGAGCATAGCGGGGCAATCGGCCCTGTTGTTCTGGCACTGCAATCGTGCTGTTCTCTGCAACGGAGGAAGGTGTTGTTCATGGGGAGCCAGTTCTCTCGCAATGATTTCAGCTTTTTGAAGAAATACGACCGGCCTGGGCCGCGGTACACCAGCTATCCCACCGCTCCGCTTTTCAGCTCCGCGTTCACCGCAGCAGATTTTTCGGAGGAGATCCGGGCAACCAATGCCCCCGGAGCGAGTGAGGACATCTCGCTCTACTTCCATTTCCCGTTCTGCGATACGCTCTGTTACTTCTGCGGTTGCACGATGCTGGTGACGCGCGATCGCTTCCGCATTGAGACCTACCTCTCCTATCTGAAGCGCGAAATCGCCCTTGTGGCGCCGGTGCTGGCGCCGGACAGAAAGGTCGTGCAGGTGCACTGGGGGGGTGGCACGCCGACGCACCTCTCTCCAGCCCAGATCCGCGATACCGGCGGTCTCATCCGCTCCGCGTTCCGCCTTGCCCCCGATGCAGAAATGAGCGTCGAGATCGACCCGCGCGAACTCACGCGTGAACACCTCGAGGCCCTCCGAAGCGTGGGCTTCAATCGCATGAGCATGGGTGTGCAGGATTTCAATGCTCAGGTGCAGGAGGCGGTGAACAGGGTGCAGCCGGAATCGCTGACGAGCAATGTATTCTCCTGGGCTGAGGAACTCGGCTTCACGAGCATCAATGTCGACCTCATCTACGGCCTCCCGTTCCAGACGGCGCACTCGTTCGAAGAGACCCTTCGCAAGGTCATTGATCTGAGCCCTGCCCGGATCGCCGTCTTCAACTACGCGCATGTCCCCTGGATGAAGCCGCACCAGAAACTCATACATCCTGAAGATCTTCCGACGCCGGAAAAGAAGCTGGACATCCTGCAGATGACCATCGAACTGCTCTGTTCGAACGGCTATGTCTATGTCGGCATGGATCATTTTGCGAAACCGGACGACGAACTGGCGCGTGCGCAGCGTGAGAAGACCCTGTACAGAAATTTCCAGGGATACTCCACGAAGTCGGGCGCCGACCTGTACGGGTTCGGCATGTCGTCGATCAGCCATTTCCAGAACATCTACGCGCAGAATACGAAGAATCTTCCCGACTACTACGCGGCGCTCGACGAAGGACAGCTTGCTACCCACGTCGGCTATCGCATGACACCCGACGACCGTATCAGGAAATTCGTGATCATGCGTCTCATGTGCGATCTGGAACTCGACACCACTGCGGTCGAACGGCTTTACGGCATCCGGTTCGACGAACACTTTGCGCGTTCCCTCGAAGCCCTCGGGCAGTTCGTGAATGATGGCCTTGTCCAGATCTCGCCCGGAACGATTCGCATCCTCGGGGCCGGGCGATTATTGCTGAGGAATATCGCCATGTGCTTCGACGCGTATCTCGATTCCATGACGACCGGAAAACCTGTTTTCTCCCGCACCGTGTAACATCTCTTCGGCGTTATCCTCCCGTTCTCCCCCGTGAGACCAGAAGATCCCCTTCGCGAACGCGAGTTGTCTTCCAGTTTTTCCGAAGCATCCCGTGATGCTTCCCACCATCAGGGCGACACTCTAGGGTAAATCATGTAGACGCCCTCATCCCTCAAAACCGTCCAAATTACAGCTATTCCCTTATTGGCAAAGCACTTTTGTTTATCTACCATTGCAATGCGCGAAGAGACAAAAAGAGAAATCATCGCAAACAGAGACGAGCTCATTCAATCGCGGCAGAAGCTCAAGATCCCGAAGGCGCTGAGGAGCAACGGACTGCGAACCGATATTATAGATATTATAGTGGACGACGATGATGGGTTGGAGCATGAGGCGCTGGGATAGAGGGGAAATTCCAGGTGTAAAGAGTGTCCCGGGGGTGGCCGGGGAGAAGGGGGAGCAAGGCTCGGAGGAAGACTCTTGCCGGTGCCCTCGGGACGCTCGATTATAAACGAACAACCAAAAGTACTCATGTTCAATATTTCAAAACCAAGAGGTCCGATGACGGTACACAAGAGTGACAAACAGCGGGCTTTCGAAAGCGAGGCGCTAGCGCACACGGATTTGCTCTACAATTTTGCTCTCCGGATGACCGGCAACTCCGCTGATGCCGATGATCTCGTCCAGGAGACCTATTTGAAAGCGTACCGATTCTGGGACAAATATGAGCCGGGGACGAACATCCGCGCGTGGCTCTTCCGCATTCTGAAGAACTCGTACATCAACCGATACCGGAAGGAATCGAAAGAGCCGGACACGGTGGACTACGATGAGATAAAGAACTTCTACACATCGATTCGGGATGAATCCACCGACGCCAACGACCTCCAGGAAACCCTGTTTGGCAACTTGCTGGACGACGACGTCTCCACCGCCGTTTCGAACTTGCCGGAGGACTTCCGGACCGTGGTCATACTCTGCGACATCGAGGGGCTGACCTACGAAGAGATCGCGCAATTCGTGGACTGTCCGCTGGGGACCGTTCGTTCCCGCTTGCACCGCGGGAGGAAATTGTTGCACTCGAAGTTGTACCAGTACGCTAAAGACCGTGGATATGTCACGTCATCGGTCCGGAGTTCTGTCTAACGGACCGGCCTCCGGCCGGTGGCATGAAAGGTGTGCCGCCGGCTTGCTGTTCTTCCCACCATATTCCCTCTCGCAGGCCTGGGCGCGCAGATGAGCACTCCCTCTGTCTCATCTGCCTACTGTACGTGAAAACGAGCCTCGTCATCCTGCGCTCCATCGCAGGATGGGCCAGCAGCCCCATCGAAAAGTAAAGCGGAATCGAGGAGGGTCTATCTCCAGAGCATTGATGTGCTGTCTCTTGCTTCTGGTTGTTCCGGACAAAACAGATGCCGGCGAAAACCGTGACGACGCCCGCGCGTATCGGATCGGCAAGATCTTTATCCATCGAAGACAGGTATTTGATGGGAAGCGCGCCGATTGGTTCGGTTCGTTTCTGAACAAATTCCATGTGTTGACACGGGAAGACGTCGTCCGGAACGAACTCCTGTTCAAAGAGGGAGATATCTACAATGCGGAACTCCTGGCTGAGACCGAGAGAAATCTACGGGCACTCGGGATCATCGGGGATGTCGACATTGTGTCGGATACCGTGCGGAACCGGCGGGTCAATGTGGCTGTCTACACGCATGATCGTTGGACCCTCGGGGTCAAATGGGCCTACAAGCGGGAGGGGGGAGTGCAGAACATGGCCGTCGCGCTGAACGACGACAATTTCATGGGAAGCGGCCAGGGCGTGTCAGTCGGGTATAACTACAGGAGCGACCGGAACAATCCGCATGGCGCCGAGCTCGATTTTGTGGAGCGGCGGCTCTTCGGCACTCGCTTCGGGCTTCGAGCGAAGTATGTCAACTCGGAGGATGCGAAAATGCAGAGCCTTACCTTGCAGCGGGGCTTCTACGAGGAGGCAGCCACGTGGGCCGGCAGTATCTACGGCGACTTCGGACAGCAACGCTTCCGACAATTCAACGATGGCACCCTTGTGCTGCAGGATTACGTCCAGCGCGAGAACCAGAATGCATGGGTTTCTTTTTCCCCCGGCGACCGCAAAACCAAATTCCGTGCTGGGCTTGCCTACATCAGGGCACGACACGCTTCGAGCCTGGTCCCGCCGACCTTTTTCGACCGCCTCGACCTTCTGAATGTGAGCGCGAGCGTCAGCAGGCGGGAGTATTACAAGGGGAAGTTCATCGAGAACTTCGGCCGCGTGGAGGACGTGCCCCTGGGGTACAACGTGAGTCTCATCGTGGGAAGGAATTTCCATTCTGCGGGCGGACCCGTTCCCGACATGTATCTCCGATTCGACGGCGAATACTCGCTTGGCTGGAGCACACGGTACTACCTGAACGTTTATACCTCCCTTTACGGATTCAAAAGCGGCGGCGAGTTCAAGGACGCCACCATGGAGCAAGGACTCATAGGGCACTGGCGTGCGACCGAGCGGTCGACACTCGTAGGGAAGATCGAATTCGTCAGGGGACACAACTGGTCTGCCGGTCGGCAACTGGTCCTGGGTGCCCCGACAGGCCTGCCGGGGTACGGAGCCTTTGTGCTCACGGGCCAGCGGCAACTGCTCATGCACCTGCAATACCGCGTCTTCACTCCGCTGTCGCTCTGGATCTTCAATTTCGGCGGAGTACTCTTCGCGGCGTCAGGGACGGCGTGGGATGCAGGCCAGCCCCTTTCGCGGCAACAGTTGCATTCCACCATCGGCTTCGGATTTCGCATCGAAAATTCCGCGCAACAAGGTTCGGGCATCATCCGGATAGATTTTCCTTTCAACCTGGATAGGCGCAAGTTCACGGAGGTTGTGATCTCCAGTGATCAAGTGTTCAAAGCGTTTTCCGATCTCCTCTACGTCGCGCCCAATGCGATACAGTAGGCTAGAGTTCCGCGCCCCGGGAACGGTGGGACAGACGTCCGACGTCTGCGTCTGACCCCTGATTCCTGATGTATGCGGATGATCCACGATCCCCCGGGGTCCGTCCTCGGTTGCATGGAAGAAATACGTTGTTTTCCCTAGGGCGATTGCCCTAGGGTGGGGTTGGGAAAATTACGGATATCCCTGTATTGGGACTGTCCGGAGGCTTTCTTACAATTTTGTAGCAAGGAGTATGTTGGGATGACCGTCCTCGTGGTTGACGACAATGATTCGTACCGTGCGGATCTGATCGATTTTCTGGAGAAGCAGGAAGACGTTCAGATCATTGGGCAGGCCAGAGATGGGCTCGAGGCAATGTCTCTGACCCATACCCTCAATCCGGACCTCGTTATGATCGACATCAGCATGCCAGGGGTGGGTGGATTGGAAGCGACGAGGCATATCAAGGAGTATCGGCCCGGCACCAAAGTTGTGTTTGTCACCATCCACGAGGAAAGAACCTATCAAATTCTCGCCGACATACTTCAAGCGGATGGATTTGTCTGCAAAAGTTCGGCAAAACGCGATATTCCGAAGGTTTTGAGGAAAATCCGTTCAAGCCTGGTCGGGAAGTGACGTGACAGCGCTTCGTTGTTTGCGTGTCTCTCACAAAAGCCTTATCATGGACCTACTATTCGATACTCTGCGAGTCTCCGTGGTGCCGGGCACATTTTGGGCCAGCCTTTCCTAAGGGTATCCCACCGTGAGTCCGGTTGCCCTGAAAGCCGCCATCAAACTCCAAAGCGCCATGCCTCCGTTTCTGGCGGTTTTCCTGACCGCAGGAGTGTTTTGTGGCGGACATTTTGACACCTACGGGGTACGCGGTTTGGTCTCTGTACAATCTTCCTCTTGTCGTTGTGACCCGCATATTCCGCATGGTCTCCATTGTCTGGTTCAGCCCTCATCACGGTGCTGGTTCAGCTGGGGTTGATTCTCTCTCCTCCCGGGGAAATGGCATTTAAGCCGGACCTGCTCGACCACAGCCTGGCCGTCCTCGTGTTCTGGACCAGCGCGTGTACTCTCATGGAGTGGCGAAGGGCGGAAGAGGGACTTGGTAACTTCATATGAGGCTCTTGAGGCGCGGGTAGAGGAACGCACCTCCGAGCTCGGAAAGACCAGCAAAGATCGCTTTTGAGAAGGTGGCCGATCGCCGGAAGGCTGAGGCGGTTAGTTGAAAGGGGGACAAGCAACTCCTCGAGGCCCAGCAGATCGCACAAATGGGGACTGGGAATGGGAGTTGCGGTTCATCCAAGAGAAGGAGCAGAAGGACAATGAGTCAGGCAACATCAAACGAATCCATTGATATCTTGTTGGTGGAGGACAATCCCGGAGACGGACGTCTTACCCGGGAAATTCTGGTCGATCAAAAAATCTGCAACAGGCTTCATATCGTTGAAAACGGTGTCGATGCCATGGCGTTTCTTCGCCGTGAAGGAAGGTTTTCAGACGCCCCACGCCCGGGGCTTGTGCTGTTGGATCTGAATCTTCCGAAAAAAGGGGGACGGGAAGTGCTTCTTGAGATCAAGAAGGATCCGGTTCTCAAGTCGATCCCGGTTGTGATCCTCACTGCGTCGCAAACGGAAGAGGATGTTCTCAGATCGTACGGCCTGCACGCGAACTATTACATCACCAAACCGGTGAACCTCGAGCAGTTGATGGGCGCGATGAGAGCCATTGACAACCTCTGGCTGACCATCGTTACAGTATCGCCACAATAAGCCGTCAGGGTGCACGACGTGACAACAAAGCAGCGATCCGTGGACGTTCTGCTCCGGGAGAATGAGGAGCTTCGTTGCCGGCTGGAGGAGCTGGAGGAAACTCTCCGTGCGGTCCGTCAGGGGAACGTCGACGCGTTTGTGGTCTCGGGGTCCTCGGGGGAGCAGGTGTATACGCTACACAATGCAGACCGCCCGTACAGGCTGCTGGTCGAGGAAATGCAGGAAGGGGCGGCAACGTTGGCAGTCGACGGTTTGATCCTCTTTTCGAATCAGCAACTGGCGCGTCTCCTGGGCGTTCCTGTCATGCAGCTTCCCGGCAGAAAGCTCTACGAATTTGTCCCCCGGGACGAGGAAGAGAATCTCCGGAAGTTTCTTGCCGACGTGCAGAAAAAGAAAACACGCTCTGATTTTGTCCTGTCGGATGCACAAGGCAAGCCAGTCCCGGTGAACCTCTCTGCCACCCTGTTGACCGTCGACGACCCCCCGATTGTTTCACTTCTCATCCAGGAGCGGAGGGTGGAAAAAGAGAAGGAGGACGCGGGCCGACTGGTCGAGGACTTTGCTCTTGGGATCAGTCAGGCCGAAGGCATCAATGCTGCCCTGGAGAGCATGCTCCGCCAGATCCATGATCTGACCGGTTGGGATTTCGGCGAGGCATGGCTTCCCCGGCACGACCGTCGGGTGCTCGAGTGTGCTTCCGCCTGGTACTCGGAATCTCCCTTGCTGGAAAGCATCAGGGCGGCTTCGGTGGAGGCCTGGCTCCCGCCCGGAATCGGCTTCCCCGGGCGGGCCTGGATTGCCAAGCAGCCGATCTGGATCAAGGATCTTTCGCAGGACAAGGGGTACTTCGGGGTTGCGGCCGCCCGTGATGCGGGACTTTGTGCCGGTGTGGCAATCCCTATCATGGCCATGGACCAGGTCGTGGCGGTGTTCGCTTTCTATATGCGAGAGTACCGCCCCGAGGACGAGGCCTTGATCAGGATGGTTGCCAATGCGGCGGCCGATGTCAGCCCCGGTCTCCAGAGAAAGCTCTCGGAGGAAGAGCGCAGGGAGCATGAAACCCTGCTTGTCGAGGCTCAGCGGATTGCCCATCTGGGAAACTGGACCTGGGACATTCTGGAAGACCGGTTCATCTGGTCGGACGAGATCGGCCATATCTTCGGTCTTCCCGAGGGAGATGGGCGGAAGGACGGCTTCGACTTTAATACATATCTTGGCTTGCTCCAATCCGCCGACCGGGAAGCGACACGGCACGCTTTCAACGGGGCTATCGCGGACAGGCAGCCATTTACGCTCGTGCAACATGTCGTCCGCCCCGACGGCGAGATCAGGGTCGTGGAAACCAGAGGGCAGGTGGTCGTCAACCGCACGGGCAAGGTCGATCGTGTTTTCGGCGTCTGCTTTGACATCACCGAGGGAAAAAAGGCGGAAGAGGAAATCCGCGAGCGGGAAACGCGCCTCAGAATGCTCTTGAACCAGGCTCCCGTACTCCTCTGGACCACGGATGCCAACCTTCAGGCGACATCGATCCAGGGGTCAGGGCAAAAGCAGGCGGGCGTGAGTTCGGAGGGGATTGCGGGCGCGCTCTTGCCGGTTGCCAGAGACCGGGATGGCGTTTCGGGAATGACGGTGCGTGAGGCGCATCTGGCAGCGCTCCGGGGAGAGGCCGTGACCTATGAGTTCGAATCGTTCCAGCGCGTTTTTCACTGTCACGTGGAGCCCCTGAGAAATCCGGACGGGGTCATCACGGGTTGCATCGGGATCGCCCTCGACATCACGGATCGCAAGGTAGCCGAGCGGAATCTCCTGACCGCCTACAATTCCCTCGAGACCCTTGTGGAAGAGCGAACGGCCGAGCTGGCCGCCGCGAACCGGGGACTCCAATCGGAGATTGCCGAGAGGAAACGGACGGAAGATGAGCTGCGAAAGTCGCAGGAACGGATTGCCAGTATTCTGGACAGCATCACGGACAACTATTGTGCCCTGGATGCTGACTGGCGAATCAAGGAGATCAACGATCATGCCCTGGAGTACTTTGGTTTGCGGCGGGAGGACCTGATCGGCCGTTCACTGTGGGAGGTCTTCTCCCGTGAACAGTACCCCTCCCCGGAAGAGCAGTACCGCCGGACCGTGGAAGGGGGAGATGCGGTCCACTTTGAGCTTCATTCGCCGCGCGTGGGGCGATGGGCGGAGATTCATGTGTATCCATCGGCAGCGGGGCTGGAGGTGTATTTCACTGACATTACCGGCAGGAAGATGGCGGAGCAGGCCTTGCGGGAGAGCGAGGAGCGCTTCCGCGGTGTTCTGGAGAACTCTCGCGACTTGATCTTCAAGATTGATCTGTCGACGGGAGGGTATGAGTATGTCAGTCCTGCTGCCGAGCGTGTCCTGGGCATACTACCGGGTGAACTGATGAATCTGGGGTTCAGGAAGATGATGGAGAGGATCTACCCGGAGGACCGGCACCGTTACGAAAGAGAGCTCGAATCACTTTTGCAGGCTCCCCCTGATCAGCGCAGCGGCGTGACGGAATACCGTTGGATGACGACAACCGGCGATTATCGATGGATCAGCAGCAGTCGGAGCGTCGTCTCGGACACTCGGGGGCGTCCGATGTCGGTCATCGGTTCAGTCCGGGATATCACCGACCAGAAGCGGTCCGAACAGGAAACACGAAACGCGAACGAAAAGCTGCAACAGGAGATCGCTGAACGGGCGAAAGCGCGGGAGGCGCTCGAATCCAGCGAGCTGCGCTATCGGGCCATTGTCGAGGAGCAAACAGAACTCGTCAGCCGGTTTAGGGAGGACAGGACGCTCACGTTCGTCAACGAAGCGTTCTGCCGTTTCTTCAGTCGGGAGCGTGATGAGCTTGTGGGCACGACGTTCACACCTGTGTTGCACCCGAATGACGTTGAGCGCGCAGGAGAGCTGATCGCGTCGATCAGTCCGGAGAAGCGCTCGATCACGGTGGAGAATCGCATCGTGGGCTTGGATAACGATATCCGCTGGGTGCAGTGGACCTTTACCGGGCTGTACGACGAACATGGTGGCTTCATCGAGTACCAATCGGTAGGCCGTGATATCACCGAGCGCAAGAACGCCGAGATCCTCCTGGCGCTTCAGTACGACGCGACCAGAGCGCTGGCGGAATCCGGCACAGTCAGCGAAGCAAATACCCGGGCGCTCAAAGCCATTTGCGAAAACCTCGCCTGGGACCTCGGCATTCTCTGGAAGGTGGATACGACCGCGGAGATGCTGCGCTTCGAGGGGATCTGGCATGTGCCCGGCGTGGAATCCATCATGGTCGAGCACAGCCTTCTGCCCGAGGTAGATCTTCCCAGCCGCGTCTGGAAGAAAAAGAAGCCTCTTTGGATCCCGGGAAATATCGAAGGTCCGGAGCGGATAGAGATTTCAGACGGCGGATTCAGGTCAGTCTTTGCCTTTCCGGTCAAGATCGCGGGAACCGTCATCGCTGTCGTCGAGTGTTTCAGCAGGACTACCATGCAGATCACGCCCGGGATGCTTCAGACTCTGGAGACCATCGGGCATCAGCTGGGCAACTACCGCGACCGCAAGCTCGCCGAAGAATCAGTCCGGAAGGCTGCTGAGGAACTGGAAGCCCGCGTGAAGCAACGGACAGAGCAGCTTGCGGGTGCTCTCGAGGCGCTCTCGAACAGCGAGATGCGCTTCCGGGCGATGTTCGAAGGCGCGCCTCTCGGCATTGCGTTGCTCAGCGCGACCGGGACGATCATCGAGCGGAACCCGACGCTCGAGCGGATGCTTGGCTATCAGGAAGGCGGACTGTACGGCGTCTCCATGAACAGCCTGACTCATCCTGAAGATCTGCGCATGTACGAGGAGGAGTTTGCCGGCCTGGTGGACGGCTCGCAGAACCAGTACCGGATCGAGCTCCGTTACCTGCGGCGGGACGGCACCGTGCTTTGGGCATCGGTGAGCTGTTCGAGCATGCATTTCGAAGGAAGCGTCTCTCCGTTCCTCATTATGATGATCAAAGACGTCACCGAGCGGAAGGAGATGGAGGAAGAGCTCCGGGTCAGCGAAAATCGCTTCCGCACGGTGTTCGAAGAGTCCCCGATCGGCATCGCGCTTGTCGACAAAGACGGACGGTTCATCCAGGTCAGCCAGGCGTTCGTGGAAATGACCGGATCTGGAGCCCGGGAACTCATGGCGATGAACGTGGCGGACCTGGCTCATCCGGAAGACAGCCAGGCGGATCTGCGCTGGTTCCGCGACCTGGTGGAGGGGCACCGGAGCCGGTATCAAATGGAGTTGCGCTTCCGTCGAAAGGATGGGAGCATGGGGTGGGGGAACCTGAACGCGGCGGCCATTCGGTCAGGAACCGGAGAGTTTTTGTATGGTCTACGACTGCTGGAAGACATCACGCTCCGCAAGGAGACGGAGAAACGGATGCAGATGCTTGCTCACACCATCACCAGCATGAAGGAGAGCGTCATCATCACCGATGTTGAACTTGCGATCATCTCCGTGAACGAAGCCTTCCTGAAGACCTTCGGCTATGAAGAACGGGAGATCCTCGGGAAACACATCAGTGCCCTCCGGCCGCCGGGTACGTCCAAGGCCGAGCTCACCGGCATTTTCGAAGACACCATGGCCGGCGGCTGGACGGGAGAACTACGCGCGTCGCGGAAAAGCGGCGAAGTGTTCCCCATGGTGCTCAGCACCTCCGTCGTTCGCGGCGAGACAGGGAAGCCGATCGCGCTGGTTGGCATCGCCCGGGACGTCACGGAACAACGGAGGCTCCAGGAGAAGCTCGCCGAGGCGGAGAAGCGACGGCTGGCCGACCTCCGGCGCTTTGCGATCTCCGTTCAGCGTGCCCAGGAGGATGAACGGCAGCGTATCTCGCGAGACCTCCACGATGACATCTGTCAGCGCCTCAGCGGGATGAAGCTGAACATGGAAGTCCTGGAAGACGACTTCAAGGCGAAGGACAAGAAGACCTTCCGGACGCTACGGGGCTTCAAGAAACAGTTCGAGCAGACGATCACGGAGGTGCGCCGCTTGTCGTCGAATCTGCGCCCGACTGTGCTCGACGACTTCGGCCTGACCATCGCGCTCAATCTGCTCGGCAGGGAGTTCGAGAAGGCGCACAAGATCAGCGCGAAAGTAGAGCTGGGAGATCCTACGCTCAAGCATCTGGACCCGCAGATCGAGATCGCGTTGTACCGGATCGCGCAGGAGAGCCTGACGAATATCGCCAAACATGCGAACGCTTCGCATGTGATACTACGGCTGGGGCACGACGGATCCTCTGTTGTCCTGACCGTGAAGGACGACGGGAGAGGCTTTGATCCGAAGGAGCTTCCGCATTCGAAGAGGCCCGGGCACGGGCTCGGACTGATCAGCATGCGGGAGCGGGCGGAGTTGCTGGGCGGGACTTGTGAAATACACTCAACCCCGAACGAGGGGACAACCATTCAGGTAACAATTCCGGTGGAGGTTTCGATCGACCATGAAGAAAACTAGGATCATTATCGCCGACGACCACAGCGTCGTCCGGAGCGGCCTGCGCTTGCTTCTCCAGAGTTCGCCCGATTTCACGGTTGTGGCGGAGGCCGAGGACGGAGAGGAGGCAGTGACCCTTGTTGACCGGCACAAGCCCGACGTCGTCATCATGGATATTTCCATGCCGAAGTTGAACGGTATCGAGGCGACGGGGATCATGAAACAGTCCAACCCCGACCTCAAGATCATCATTTTGACCGTCCACGAGGATGAGGAATACGTGTACCAGATGCTCCGGGCCGGCGCAAGCGGCTATGTGCTGAAGAGCGCGGGGAAGAAAGAGATCTTCGCGGCAATCGAGTCAGCGCTCTCGGGAGAGCGGTTCTTCAGTCCGGGGATCTCGAAACTGATCATCGAGGGGTTCATCAAGCGGGACAAGGAACAGCTCCAGGCCCAGGAGCAGCTCCAGCCGCACTCCAAGCAGCAGCTCACCAAGCGTGAGATCGAGGTGCTCCAGTTCATCGCCCAGGGTTTCACCAACAGGAAGATTGCCGAGGCGTTGTTCCTGAGCATCCGGACCATCAATACGCACCGGACAAACCTGATGCAGAAGCTGGATATTCATGACACAGCCAGGCTCGTTCGTTATGCGATCGAGGCGGGGCTCGTGAAACTGAAGAACTGAGGCGGAAACGCCATCGCGCTTCGGTATGGGGCGGGCGCCTTTTTTTCGTGCCCCGCTCCATGCTCACCCTGCTTCGTCCCCCGCATTCACCCCCCATCGCCCATTTTTTCACCGGGAAAACGTACCCCTGTTCCTGGTTCCCATGCGCCGTCGGACATCTGATCCCGCCATCAGTGTACTAGGGTATACCCTGTAGAGGCATAACGGGAATCCCGCCGCCGGGAGATTACATCCATTGCTTGATTGATACTCCTTGGGTGCTTGTGTATCCTGAATCGAGCGTGAAGCGCGCTCCACCACATCCAATCAACAACAGCGGCGTGAAGCGGAGGTCGTATGGGGGAATCGAGGAATAGTAACGGCGGCGGGATGGCCAAAGGGCTCATGATCGGACTTCTTGCAGGAGGTGCGCTTGGCGCCAGCATTGCATTGTTGTACGCGCCGAAGCCTGGAAGGAAGCTCCGCGCTGAACTGAAGGAGAAAGCCGATACCCTGATGGAAGACGGCGAAGAATATATGATGGCTGTGCAGGAGAAAGCGGCGGAGATTGTCGGCGATGCCAAGAAAGGAATCACGCAGCTCTTTTCGGATACCGAAAAGGAAATCACGCGTTCGGTAAAAAGCGCGACCAAGGAAGCCAGGCACTCGTGAGTGAACTTCCGACGGGGGGAGGAGACAGGTCATGGAGGTAACCCTGGTTGTCGCGAAGGTGGTCGCGCTTCTCGCTGTGGCGGCGCTCTGCGTCTACGTCATAGTCCTTCTTACCCGGGTGAAGCAGAGCATGTCCACCATTGAGCGCGCCGTGAAAGACTTTGCCTTGCACGTTACCCCGGTACTGGATAACCTCGAGTTCCTTACGGCGAAGGCCACCAGTCTGGCCGAAACCGTCGAAGAGCATCTCGGGGTCGTGGCACAGTCGGTGGGCACCCTGAGATCGATAACCGACAACATCGCGGACTTTGAGCGCGACATTCAGGCACGTGTAGAAGGTCCGATTCGTGAGACGGCGGCTGTGGTGAGGGCGGTGTCGAAGGGAGTGAAGACGTTTTTCCAGCGTGTTCGGGCATGAAGGGTCACGGAGCCGGCTCTAAGACTGCAATGAGACTGAGGGAGTGAGCAGACATCGAGGAGTCGGTTCTTGTGACCCGTAGGTTGATCCATCGCGTTTCACATCTAGAGGCTACGGGTTCTCTCAGCCGGTGGCTTCGAATTCCACTCCCGACGGCAGGCAGGCGAACCGGCGGGTGGAAGTAGCCATCATGGCGAACGAGGATCTCAAAGAAGCTGCGGAAAGGAACCAGGTCAAAATACCACAGGAAGGCTGATGCAGCCGGCGTCCTCCGTGAAGCGGGAGGCCGGAACCATGTTGATCAACCCGAAGGTGTTCGGATGCACACTGTTACCACCGCCTGTATCGTGCTGGCTCTCGCTACACTCTCCGGCTGTCGGCCCCTCGGCGAGAGTGTCGCCCGGAAGGTGCCCGATCAAATGCGGGACGAAACGGCCAAACTTGCACTGCTTCTCGCCAAAGAAGAGGAAAGAATCTATGCGCTTGTCGACCCTGTGACCGGATCGGTGCTGCGGTCGTACGGTCGGACCATGAGGGCCTATGCAGATAAGTACAGCCTGGACTGGAGGCTCATCCTCGCGGTCATGAAGACGGAATCCGGGTTCGTCCCGGACGCGGTCAGTCACCGCGGAGCGATGGGGCTGATGCAGATCATGCCGGTTACCGGCGAACACCTCGCCCGGACACTTGAGCTCCGGGACGTGGTGGAACCGATCAATAATATCCACGGAGGGGTGTACTACCTTCGCCAACTCTACGATATGTTCGGTGATGCCGCGCCATTCGATCGCGTCCGGCTGGCCCTCGCTGCGTACAATGCAGGGATCGGACGGATCTATGACGCGCAAGCGCTCGTAACGTTTTTCAATGGGAATGCGAACAACTGGGAACTCGTAAAGCTGGCTCTCCCGATGCTTTCACAGTCGTATTGCGATCTCCACCAACTCGTCTGGGAAAATGATCGCCCGCGAACCGGGTGGTTCAACAATTCCCAGGAGACCCTGACGTATGTGGATCGCATCATGAACTACTACGGCAACTATTGCGTCGCGCTGAAGTGACGTCCTGGTTGCATGCTGCGCATTATCCGAAAGAGGTGGGGATGCTCTGGACAATTTTCGTGATTCTGCTGGTGCTCTGGCTTCTTGGCCTGGTTTCCGGCTATACGCTCGGCGGCTTTGTCCACATTCTTCTCGTGGTTGCGATCGTGGTGGTCCTGATCCGAATCATCGGGGGAAGAAGCCCGTTGTAATGTATGCCTGAGCGCCAGGAACAGTACGTCATACTGCGGAAGATCGCTTCGAAGGCCGGCATCGTTGTGTTGAGCATTCTCCTCCTGTTGACCGCGGTGAGGATCGCGCTTCCCTACATCATCAAGTCTGCCGTCAATGCAAAGCTGGACAACATCCCCGGCTATCATGGGAGCATCGCCGACGTCGACCTTCATATCTACCGGGGGGCGTACTCCATCCAGGGTATTGAGCTGACCAAGACGACTGGAGCCGTTCCTGTTCCTTTCTTTTCCGCCGATGCCATGGACCTCTCCATCGAGTGGAAGGCGCTCTTCGATGGATCCCTCGTAGCGGAAATCACGGTCGTTCACCCGCAACTGAATTTCGTCGAGGGGAAATCCGAGAAGGATTCTCAGACCGGCGTCGATGAGAGCTGGCAGGAGATCGTCAAAGACCTTTTTCCTCTCCGGATCAACAGCTTCAGAGTCGATGGCGGCGAAATTCATTTCCGCAGTTTTACGAGCACACCGAAGATCGACCTGTTCGTCCATGACTTGAAAATGGTGGCGACCAATCTGACGAACAGCGAAAAGATCTCCGAGACAATGGTCGCGCGCATCGATGCCGAAGGGGTCGTGATGGGGGACGGCCGGGTCAAGGGGCATGCGGATATCGAT
>JAGDMJ010000484.1 GCA_017860555.1 Bacteroidota bacterium | reverse complement strand
GACCATCGCGATCGCCTTCGTTTTGCTCGTCGGTCTGCAGGTTTCAAGGGGCCAGGATACGCAGTACTGGAACATTCAATATGGGACCCGATCAACACTCCTTGGCGGAGCCGTCATCGGAAGTGTTTCGGATCTGAGTGCGACATACTACAATCCGGGAGCGCTCGGACTGAGCCGAGCGACGGGTCTCATTCTGAGCACCGGTGTCTATGAAGGCACTTCCCTGAGTCTTGAAGGATCAGGCATACAGAAGCGCGAGGTTTCCAGCTTCGGTTTCAATGTTGCCCCCAGCCTTGTAGCGGGACGCTTCCCGGCAGACAGCAATGCCGCTGACCGTCTGGCATATTCGCTCCTTACCCGCCAACGAGCGGACCTCAACCTCCAATGGCGATTCGTCGGCTCTCAGGCGACCATCCCCGGAGTTCGGGGATCCGGTTCAATTTCGCAGGATGCAGAGCTGCAACAGAATATCAGCGAGATGTGGGGGGGATTCTCGTGGTCTCGGCCGCTGAGCAAAGTTGTCGGGATCGGAGTTACAACGTATTTCGCTCTTCGATCGCAAACGAAGGGTGTAAGCCAGCTCACCCATGCCTTGACAGACTCCAGTGGGGTTGCGGGACTGGTATTCGAGACCGACTATGATTACTACAATGTGCGCGTCCTGTGGAAGGCGGGGCTGGCGGTCGACCTGTCGCCGCTCTCTCTGGGATTGACGCTCACCACGCCCAGCGTTAACATTTTCGGCAGCGGCTCTACCTACATTAACCTGCAGTCGTCCGGTGTCGATGCGAACGGAGATGGCATGCCTGATCCTCTCTTTGTTGCGCAGTATCAGGAAGAACTCTCTTCGGTTTACCGCAGCTCCTGGGCGGTCGGAATGGGAGTATCCTATGAAATGGATCCATTCCGGTTCGACGTGACTGCGGAATGGTATGCTGCGGTTGGCAGATTCAATGTTCTGGAACCGGTATCATTTGCGGGTCAATCGACCGGCAGGGAGTACCAGAACGCCCTCTCGGCGGAGCTCAATTCGGTCCTGAACTTCGGCGTAGGAATCGAGTACGTTTCCGGCGAGCGCACCTCCTGGTATGCCAGCGCGATCACCGACAATTCAGGCTTGAAAACCGGATCCGGCGCGAATTTCGCTTTCAGTTCTATCGACTACATAAACGTGACCGGCGGCGGCATTTTCGGCGCTGGAAGGTCCAAGATCACTCTTGGTCTCGGGTATGCCTTTGGGAGCAGCCCTATATCCTTTTCCGATAATCCCATTCTGAACGCGGCAACGGAGGAGCGCTATTCCGTCGCGGCAGGAACAAAGCTGACGTCACTCCGGTTGAGACTGATCTTCGCTTTCTCGTACGCGGTGTAGAACCTGCCGGCATCGGCGCTTTCGAAGGGTCCGGGGGAGTCGCCCATGCTCTCCAAGACCGAATTACGACCCGAGGACTAGATATTGACCTTTGGCCAATCCTCACGGTTGAAATGTAATGGGTCAACCCGTTACAACTCCATTCATGTGTGGAGGTTATAGCCGGTCTACTGCCTGTCAAGGGCTGGCATGAATCTTGGTTGCTGAACTAGCCATGCGAAGCACCCTTTCGTACATGACAAGGTTCTGATTCTGCTTGTCCGACCGTAATGGTCCTTTCCTTATGTGACCAGCCACGCACCAAGAACAATTTGGAGGCAAGACCCATGCGAACAAGCATCGTGATCCTTCTGGCAATTTTGATTGCCGTTCAGACTACGCCGGCCCCCGCTCAGGGAAAGAAACTGCCTCATATCGTCATTCTTGCCACGGGCGGGACCATAGCCGGCTCGGCCGATAGCAAGACCTCCGTCGGCTACACGTCAGGGGCGGTGACGGTCGACGCCCTTATCGCTGCCGTTCCGACGCTGAAGGACATCGCTCGGATCACTGGCGAGCAGGTTTCCAGCATCGGAAGTCAGGACATGTGCGATTCTGTCTGGCTAAAACTTGCAGCGCGAGCGAACGCTGTCCTTGCCGCCGACACCGTAGATGGCGTCGTGATTACACACGGCACGGATACCATGGAAGAGACCGCCTACTTCCTCCAGCTCGTCGTCAAGAGCAAGAAACCGGTTGTCTTGACGGGATCGATGCGTCCTTCGACGGCCCTTAGTGCCGACGGACCGTTGAATATCTACAATGCAGTTGCCATTGCCTCCGATCCTGCAGCCGCAGGGAGGGGCGTGCTGGTAGCCGCCAATGATGACATCCACAGTGCGCGGGACATAACAAAGATGAACACGACGGATGTCCAAACGTTTGATTCTCCGGAGTACGGCCTGGTCGGGACGACGTTGTACGGCAAGCAAACCTTCTTCCGGACCGCGTATCGGAAGCATACCGTCAACTCGGAGTTTTCGGTGACAGATGTGAAGTCCTTGCCCCGCGTCGATGTCCTGTATGCAAACTCCGACATGTCCGCGGATCTGATCGATGCGGCAGTGAAACTTGGCGCGAAGGGGATCGTGATTGCGGGTGTCGGGGACGGGAACATGACCACGCCTGCACTCGACGCGCTCTCGCGAGCGGTGAAAGCCGGAGTTGTGTGCGTTCGTTCGAGCAGACTTCCCTCCGGGCGCACCTGGAGGAATTCAGAGGTCAATGACGACAAGATGGGATTCGTGGCTGCCGGGGAGCTTAATCCGTCGAAGTCACGGATCCTCCTGAAACTGGCCCTGATGAAAACCAAAGATGCCGCCCAGGTTCAGAAGTACTTTGAGGAGTACTAAGCCCTCAGCTCGAACCGGCCGACAGAATACGAGGGGCTTGCTGTTACGTCTGGGCTCCCTGGCCAGCCGGAGCATGTCGTAAAAGCCCCAGTATCTCCCGTTCATTGCTCCGTTCGTGACCTACGTTCTGGTGTTCGCGAGCGCGGTGATGACGGAAATGATCATGCCCAGCACAATGGAAGGCGGTGAGCCGGGAGGCAACGAAAAGCCGAAGACAAGAATAAGAAGCCCGATGCCCCCTGTTGCGCCCAACCCGATGCCGCCCAGTCTGGCGCCAAGGACGATACAGGCAAGCAGAAGAACAAGTTCAAACCACATCGCAACCTCAGGAAAGTCAGGGGTCAGGTCCGTCCCGCCTACGGCGGGACGGAGGATCAGGGGTCAGAAAAGGACGAGTGACCACTC
>JAGDMJ010000483.1 GCA_017860555.1 Bacteroidota bacterium | reverse complement strand
GAGTCTGGCGCCGTTGCCTCGCCGGAAGCCGTCGCGTCCGCGGAATCCGGCACGCCGCCGGTGGCCGCAAGGTGCTTATCGATCGCCCACATCACGCGGTTGAGCACTTCCGGCTCTTTCAGCAGCTTGAACTCCAGGAGCGCGGTGCCCTCCAGGAGCGCCGTGACCTCGGCCTCGTTGCTGACGCCCGGGAGTTCCACGATGACGCGGGTGCCGCCCAGCTTCTGGATGTTTGGCTCCGATACCCCGTACTGGTTCACCCGGTTGCCCACGATCTCCATCGCGCGGTCGATGGCCTTCTTCGACTCGTCCTGCAGGAAGGCGTAGATCCTGTCATTGTCGTCCCGCAGGCTTCCATAATAGCGGCTCATCCGGATCTGGCGCGCCTCGAACTCCTGCCGCAGCAGGAGGACCGGATCCTCCTCCGAGCGCTGAACCTCCTGCCGCACTTTGCCCACGATCTCCGCGAAGACGTCGTCCTTGTTCTTCGCCAGGTCTTCCAGCAATCGCATGACGTTCACCTCCATCACGACGCGCATGCCGCCCTGGAGGTCCAGGCCAAGCTTGATACGCTTTGCGCGGTTCTCCCGGATCTCGTCTTCATGCTGATCGATGTAGGCAAGGCTGTCCGGCCCGTGCAGCTTGTTCAGTTGACCCTGGAGTTGATTATCGCGGAAGGTGGGATACAAGAGGTAAAGGGCAAGCAACACTGCCGCAGCAATGACAATAATGCCGGTTCTAAATTTTCGCACAACAAACCTCCGAAGACAAAGCAAACGGGGAATTTAAGCGTGAGGTAGGAATTTACTCACAACTTTGAGCCAATAAATATAAACCAACCCTCCCTGAAAGTCAAATAAAAAAGCGTTGCATTTTCGGGGGGTTTGGCGTATATTTTTTGTTGCGGGTTCGTCCGCTGTACAGCCTGCAATGTAACCCGGCCGTTTTTTTTCCTGTACCCTGAGGAGGTCTGTTCATCGTATGCCTATCATGACACGCATGCGCGAAAGCATGCCTATCATCCTGTTTGGACTTCTAATTGCCTTCCTGATCACGATCATCTTTGAATGGGGGATGGATTACCTCGGAATGAGCGGGGGAGGCCAGGATGTCGTCGGCTCAGTCGATGGAAAGAAGATCACGTATAAGGATTTCTCCGAACTTCTGAAGACGCTCAGCGATAACCAGAAGACGCAGACCGGCAAGGAGCCCGACGAAACCCAACTGAAGCAGCTTCGCGAGCAGGTCTGGCAGACCATCGTCACGCAGCACCTCGTGGAAGAGGAGATCAATCGGTTGGGGCTGACCGTGACCGATAAGGAGCTGGTGGATTGGGTACGCGGCGAAAACCCGCCTGAAGACCTCAGACGCCAATTCATTGATTCCACAGGGCAGTTCAGGAAGGATCTCTACGACGAATTTTTGAGCAATCCCAATCAGTTCATCAGGGATCCCGAAGGGGTCTCGCAGGACTATGGCACACGGTGGCTGGCTGACTACGAGAAGAACCTGCGCCAGCGCCGTCTTCAGGAAAAGCTGCAGAGCATCATCCTCGCTACCGTGCGCATCCCCGAAGGGGAAGTGCGCCAGCGGTTCATGGAGCAGAATGTTCGCTATGAAGCCGCCTACGCGCTCTTCGATGCGACCCCCCTGGTTCCCGACAGTGCCGTGCAGGTGACCGATGCCGACCTGCGAGCGTACTATGAAGAGAATACCGACCAATTCAAAGTGGAAGCGTCGAGGACCTTGAAGTACGTGGCCTTCCCCGAGAACGCCACGGCCGCCGACTCCTCCGCGCGCAAGAAAGACATCGAGGAAGCAGCCGCCAAAGCCCGGCAGGGAGATGATTTCCTTGAGCTGGTGAGCCTGTACTCCGACCGCCCGGACAGCGGCGCCTTTTTCAATCCCGGGGAACTCTCCGCCGCGCTCGGGAGTGCGCTCGCCTCGGCGAAAGTGGGCGACATTGTTGGCCCGCTGGAAGATGCCGGGGGCTATCATCTGATGAAAGTGCTTGCGGAAAAGAAAGCCGATCAGGAATATGTCCGCGCGAGCCATATTCTCTTTTCGCTTTCTGGGGCGGACAGCAATGCCGTGAAGGCGCAGGCCCAATCCGTTGCGAAGAGCGCCCGCCAGGGAGGCAATTTTGAAGAGCTCGCGAAAGAGCATTCCAAAGACCCGAGCGGCTCACGCGGAGGCGATCTAGGGTGGTTCACGAAGGGGCGCATGGTGCCGGCGTTCGAGAACGCCGCGTTCAAGGCAAGGATCGGCGAGATCGTGGGGCCGGTGAGGACGCAGTTCGGTTTGCACATCATCAAGGTGACGGGGCGCGAATCGCGCGCGCTGAAGGTTGCCCAGGTCGCCGTGAAGATCGGACCGAGCAGCCAGACGAGCAATGACATCTATGAGCGGGCTCGGGACTTCGCCTACAACGCCCGCGAGTCCGAGTTCACCCGGGAGGCTCAGCAGACCGGCCTGGATGTGAAAGAAGCACAGGTCCAGGAAAAGGGGGGAATGATCCCCGGCTTGGGCGTGAACGAGTCCGTGATTCGATGGGCCTTCAAGAACAAAATCGGTACCATCAGCGAACCCTACACCATCGGAAATGCCTTTGTGATCTTCTTCATAGCTGACGCCAAGGAAGCCGGCGTGAAGCCGTTGGAGGAAGTGAAGGAGACCATCCGGCCGGCCACGCTCAGAAAACTCAAGATCGACAAGACAGTCCGGATGGCGGCGGATGTGAGAAGCAAGCTCTCGCCGACAGACAGCCTGGGCAAAATTGCGCAGATCGACCCGGTGGTTAAGATCGAGAACACCGGCTCCTTCACGGTTTCCGGCGCCGTGCCCGGAATCGGGCGCGACCCCAACTTCATGGGGGCGGTGTCCGGACTTCAACCGGGACAGGTCTCCCAGGCCGTTCGCGGAGTACGTGGCGCATTCTTGATTCAGCTTCATTCAAAGACGGATTTCGATTCCACCGCCTTCGCATCTCAGAAAGAGATGCTCGTCTCCCGGCTCACCCAGGAGAAGCGTCAGCGGGTGATGACCGACTGGCTCGCAAAGCTGAAGGAAAACGCTGAGATCGAAGACAACCGGGACATGTTTTTCCGGGATTGAGTGGGAGCATTTGAGGCGCGGCCGTTGTTGGTTTAGTAGGATGGGAAACTACAGCG
>JAGDMJ010000482.1 GCA_017860555.1 Bacteroidota bacterium | reverse complement strand
TCACGAGGGTCAATCTGGGCAACATCGATCTCGGCTTTGTCCAGTGGTTGGAGGGATTCGGCGGTATTGACGGCTTTGGGGCAGATATCACGCATGCTGGATGGCTACCGGGAGACTTCTTCGACGCGATTGCCGAGAACGGGAGCCAGCTTATCCTTGGTGCGACATTCACGTTCATCTGGACGGAAGGAAATACTCCCACCGACATTGACTATAATGGCAAGGCAGATGTCGCCTTCCGTGAGATCTATTATAACAATGTCTTCACATGGTCGGTCGCGGCACCAGCGTGGTACGACGAAGAGTACGACGTCGAGAGCATCGCTCTCCATGAATCGGGGCATGGGCTGAGCCAGGCCCACTTCGGGAATATCTTCGTTGATGCATCGGACAAGACCCCGCCGTATTCTGTCGATCACCTGCATTTCGCTCCCCGCGCGGTGATGAACGCGATGTACTGGGACACTCAGAGATTTCTCTTGAGTTCAGATGTCGGTGGGCACTGCAGCATCTGGGCAAGCTGGCCGGTCAAGTGAGGTAGGACCTGCGCGTACGAGTTGACGTCTTCCCCGGGCCTCGACGGGTCTTGCCTGGAAGAAATCAGATCTCTGGATCTCCGGGATGTTTCAGCGAGGATCGGTTCCGGAGTGTACCAGTGCAGACTGCGGGCGGCGGACTTCGTGCAGGCAAGGAGGCCGATTCTGGTAAGACGCGCGCCAAGGTACTATGTGAAAACCAAGGGCATTCTGAGACGTGGTCCCGATTCATTTGGCCTCCCGGCTCAGCATGTATGAGCCCACTGCGCTCCCAGCACCACCGACCAGTTGTGGCAAATTCTGATATTCCACAGCTTGAAATTGCCAGGCTTTCCCACAATATTCCGATCATTGTGCTGACATATCGGCACTTTCCAAGGCGCTTGGGGCTCGAGCATGTAAAGGCTGCCTCCTCAGGAGCAACGCATGGGCACGCCGGGAGAGCACTTCATGATGCAACTCAGTCTGGGAGAGTTTCAGAACGTGATGGGCGACGGTGGAGACAATCGGACGACGTGCACTCCCGCCGGCATTCAAACCTGGCAAGCACAAGCTCCCCTGGGTAATCCTCGAGAATCGCCCCTTCCTTCGTGCATCTCATGCATGGGGTTTGGTGCTGCTGAAGGATGACCGTGTGAAAGATGCAGTGAAGTTGTTCAGAACCATGTTAGGCATGCACTCGAACGACAACTGTGTGTTGGGTGAACAACGACATAAGCAAACCGTATTAATGGGGTGACTCCTGCGGTAAACAGATGCCCGGGCCATATCGCATGGGGTGTGGGCGTCTACTTTGTCGACGCCACTGAGGAATGTCAATGAGAATGAAGAACTCATTCAGCCGTATGGCGGTAACTCTGTTCCTGGTTACCGGTTCTCTTTATTCGCAGGACAAGTATCCCATCACGCGACTCACATCCGACTCCACGCGGGAGGGATTTCCATCGTGGTCACCTGACGGGAAGACAATCGTCTATTCGTTTTTCAATATTGTCGAGGGGACGCCTGTTCACGGCTCGTTCAAGATACCATCCAATGAGGGGACACCGGTTCAATTCACGGACTTCCCAACGGAACATCCGCAGTGGTCGCCCGATGGTCGGTTCATTGTATTTGATGCAGATACGGGCGCCAGCATCCAGATGATAGAGGCGGAAGGTGGAAGTCCGATCAGATTTCTCCCCGATTCAATAGGCATTCACAATGGGGGTTTGCCCTGTTGGTCGCCTACCGGCTCCCACATCGCGTTCAAGGAAGGAAGCACTTCTTCGCTATGGGTTTATGAAGTCAAGACACGCAGAGTTGCGAAGATATTTCACGAAGAAGGTATGCTCCCGCTCCCCGGCTGCTGGTCTCGCGACGGGAACAGCATTCTTGTCGCACTCATGGATAGAACATCCAGGGTGTCGACCATGTGGAGCATCTCCCTGGACGGAAGAGCGCGAAAACAAATCACCGGACATCATGATGGATTCTATCGGTATCTGGCGCTCTCGCCCGACGGGACTTTGTTGGTCTACGCAGCCTTGGAGGGGAGAAGGCTCGGCCTCTGGATAATGCCCGCCGAAGGAGGAAAGTCACTTCCTCTCGCGGTCACACCTCAGGATCACAATGAATGTCCGGCGTGGTCACCCGATGGGAAACGACTCGCATTTGCCAGCGGGCGAACGGGACATGGAGACATCTACGTTATGGAGGTGGACGTCGAGAAAGTCAAGGCGGAATTGAAATCGCTCAACCAATGAGGCTCGTGAATCATAAGTGTCAGGCTCAACATTGACAAAGACGGAGCTAACAACCGTAGCCACTAAATGTTTTGCGCCACCCCGAACACGTGACAAGCGGGGATATCTATGAACGCACCCAAAGATCGTCAGGGCGCAATATCGAGGTATCGAGAGGGACCGGCACTTCTCGAAGAGGCCGTGTCGGGATTGCAGGATGCCGATTTGGACCGCAGGCCCTCTGGCGGTGGCTGGTCCATTCGACAGATCGTGCACCACATCGTTGATGGCGATGACATCTGGAAAGGATGCATCAAAATGGCGATGGGCAACGAACAAGCTGAATTCGCTCTGACGTGGTACTGGTCGCTCGCGCAGGAAACATGGGCGGACAAGTGGGCCTACAATCAACGATCAATAGAGACCTCGCTGTCGCTCTTGAAAGCAATCCGGGAGCACGTTCTTCAAATTCTGGAATGCGTGCCGGAAGCGTGGGATCGGTCTGTGACTGTCCTAACGAAGCAAGGGGAAATCGAACGGGTCCCGGTTGGATTTGTGATTGAGATGCAATCGGATCATGTCGTCCATCATGTCGAGCGCATACGTGCCATTCTGCGAGAATCGGCTGGTGCCTAACACATGGCAGAGCGACCCTCGCTTCCATGATGGGCAACGCAAGTGCGATGACTGGCTAAACGTAGAGAGCTCGCACCGCCGTGCCTCCTGTTGGATGCGATCGTGGCGATCGTAGCCTTAGAACGCGAGCACTAAGGTGCGGCCCAACCCGTCAGGTCGACACGATCGCAAACCGTCGCGCCCGCCGGTCAACACCCGAAAAGACCTATCTAGCCTTCCTCCACATTTGCTTCTCCGCAAATCCTCTGCTATTTTCCGCAAACGCCCACCCCCTGGTGGC
>JAGDMJ010000481.1 GCA_017860555.1 Bacteroidota bacterium | reverse complement strand
CGGTAGACCCTCGGCTATTCCCACCCATGTTGCACCGTTGTTTGTGGACCTCCACACGCCATACATGCCAGCCGCGTAGACATCCGTTCCGACCGTTTCAAGTGCATAGATCGAACTGATCTCACCGTCTGGATTGGCAGCAAGCCAGCTTGTGCCATTGTTCGATGATCGGAAGATTCCAGCATTCTGAGTGCCGGCATAGACGAAGGTACCCCCTGCAGCCAGAGTGTTGATTCTCGAGTCGATCAAACCACTGTTCGATCGTACCCATGTCTGGCCGCCGTTGTCAGTCCGGAAGAGGGAATCCTCCCATGTGCCGGCGAAGACGGATGTTGCACTCGCTGTCATACAGACCACGTTCATGGTCGAGGGACCGTTTGTTTGCACCCATTGGCTGTATGTCCCGGAAGTGGCATGCACCGAGACTAACCAAAGCAAGATGAGCTTGTGTCTCATATGGTCCTCCCTTGAGAAAGATGAGAGAGAAGAGCTGGCTCGAGGCCAGGATTCGGAGGGTGTCGTCGGGTGGGACGATGGGACAGGTACGCTCGGCAGCCTCTAGCCTGCACACGGCAGGGCGAGGCCCGTCACGCCTGAGGGGCGGGGCGGACACACTGACTCCTTGCTTGAGTCAGAGACTCATGATTTGTGTGTGAACCGTTTCAGCGCTTGCAACCATTAGCGCTGAGCTGCGACAGAGAGACATGCGGTCCCTTCCGCCGGGTTCACATGATAAAGGTAGGTTGCGCCAGCATGAAACGTGTCACAAAACTGTCAAATGCTTGTCAAATGAGCCCACCACGTGGGCTCATCGAGAAGGGAAAAAAGCACAGATGATGGGAGAGGCGTTGATGGTGCTCAGGACACATCGGAGACTAGGACGCTCAGACGGGAAAGGGGTGTGCTCATACGTCACACACGATGAGAATCTTGAGAACGAAAAATACGAGAATTCAGTGAATCCTGTTGGCACGGTGATTGCGTTTCAAATGGAGGACACGAGAGTTCGCCCTGAGAGAGGCGGATGCACTGACTCCTGGAACCAGTGAGGCTTGATTTCCGGCTCCTACCCTGTCGCACTCAACACACCACAAGGTCCAACAGCGCAGCCGTTTCTTGATCTCCAATCCAGAAAGGGGTGCGTTGTTGACTATGGCCGACCCCGTCCGCATTCTTCATCTCGATGATGATCCTTTGGATGCCCAGCTCGTGGCGATGACCCTGGAATCCGAGTATGACGAATTCCCCACCGTTCTTACCTATGTGCGAACAAAGGATGCATTCCTTTCGGCATTGAACAGGAAAGACTTCGATATCATTCTCTCTGATTACCGGATGCCCGGCTATGACGGCGACGAGGCCCTGGCCTCGGTTCTGGAGAAGTGTCCGGAAATCCCTTTCATCATGGTGACGGGAGAACTTGGCGAAGAGCGGGCCATCGAAACCCTCCAACGGGGGGCCGCAGACTATGTGCTCAAGGGGCGGATCTTCCGGCTGATTCCTGCCATACGGCGAGCCCTCGAGGTGGCGGCCATCAAACGACGACAGAAGGAAGCCGAAGAAGCCCTTCGACAGAGCCGCGAGACTCTGACCCTGGCGGTCAAGGCGACAAACCTCGGCCTTTTCGACTATTATCCGCGGGAAGGCGTACTCCTCTGGAACAACCAGGCAAAGGAGCATTTTGGTCTGCCGTCGGAGGCAGCAGTGAGCTATCAGGTCTTTCTGAGAGGATTACATCCGGACGACCGTGAACGGGTCCATACCGCGCTCCGAGATGTGCTCCGGTCCGGGAGTGACGGGACATACCGGATCGAGTACCGCACTATTGGCATAGAGGACAGGCGTGAGCGTTGGTTGGACTCACGGGGTCAGGTGTATTGGAATGAGCACGGGGAGGCCGTCCGGTTCATTGGCACGACAAACGACATTACGTTGCGGAAGCAAGCGGAGGAAGACCTGCGCGGGAGAGAAGCGCGCTTCCGGTCGCTCATCAGTTCATCCGCCGAGGCAATCGCGCTTGTGGATGACCGCGGGACACTTCTCGCCATCAGCCGGAGCGGGGCAGAACTGCTCGGGAGCCACGGCTCGGAGCTCGTCAATCGGGATGTTCATCATTTTGTTCCTGCAGCGCATGTCGATGCCGTCGCGAAATCTCTCCTTCGCCTAAAGGCCAGGCCTGACGCACCTCAATTCGTGCTCATGCGACTTCAAACCGAAAAAGCGACCAATCCCTGGATCGAGCTGGAAGCCACGGCCATAACCTCAGGCGAGAACGTCACTGCGTACTTTTTCCGTCTCCGTCCGGTACTCCTGGGCGAGTGACCTTTCCAGAAACAAAGCGAGCTTCGCGCCCTCCAGTGAACACGGCGACGCGAAGCCCGAGGAACAGCCTGCTGGCCAGGCATGGTGTCGTCTAGAAGAGACCCTTGAGCATGTCCATTCCTTTGGACATGAGATCGTTTTGCGCAGGCACCTGCCCCTTTGGCGTGAGCTTGTCGATGATCTGGGGGAGCATCTGTGCCAGTTGCGATTTCACGTCCTCTTGTCCCATTCCGGTACGTTCGGAGAGCTGTTTGATCAAATCCGGTCCCAGTCCTTGCTGCACCTGTTGCGGCGTGATGCCTTTGTTCTGTCCTGTTGAGACCCATGAGTTCACGATGTCGCCGAGTCCGGACCCTGCGAATTTCTGTACGAGTGCTGCAATTCCTCCCTGGCTTGCAAGGAGAGCCATCAGGGCGGTAACCAGCTGATTTCCACCTGTCTTGGAACTGCCGGTATCGAACGTACCGGTAACGCCATCAAGAATACCCATGATAATCCTTTCGAGTATGCATGCCGTTTTGGTTGACGCATTTCGGTGAAGGAGCCACAATGAGAACACAGTGTTGCCGGGTCTCGTTCCTGTCCTTGTGCCACGAGGGAAGGGGGATTTGCTTGCGTTGGATTGATTTTTTTCGTATCTTTATTACCTTAACCTGATATTCCATTCAGAGAAGGTATTTCCATGTTCAGTTTTCTCATGGCGATCGAAGTATTGGTCAGCATTCTCTTGGTGCTGGTGGTGTTGATGCAATCCAGCAAAGGTGGAGGGCTAGCTGGCACCTTTGGTGGCGGACAGATGGGCATGGTATTCGGTGTGCGTCGGACGGCGGATTTCCTGACTCGTGCCACGCAGATTCT
>JAGDMJ010000480.1 GCA_017860555.1 Bacteroidota bacterium | reverse complement strand
CTGTCCAGAGTGGAGAATTATGATGACATCGTTCCCTTGCGGACCGATGGCATCTGTGCCTGGGTCTCGGTGATGCGTGGATGCGACAAGTTCTGTTCCTTCTGCGTGGTGCCTTTCACGCGAGGGCGGGAGCGGAGCCGTCCCTTGAGGAGTGTTGTGGAAGAAGTGGCCGGACTTGCAGCCCGCGGGTTCAAGGAGGTGACACTCCTCGGGCAGAACGTGAATTCCTACCGGGATGAGGCCTTCGACTTTGCTGACCTGATGGAAGCTGTGGCCGGAGTGGACCGGTCGCTCCGAATCAGGTTTACCACGTCTCATCCACAGGATATGTCCGACAGGCTCATTGCGGCGATTGCCGGCAAAAGCAACATCTGCAAGTACATCCACCTGCCGGTGCAATCGGGCTCGGACAGGATTCTGGAGTTGATGAACCGGACGTACACCGTGGATCACTATCTGCGCCTGGTGAAGAAGATCCGAGAGGCGATCCCCGGGGTCAGCCTGACCACGGACATCATTTCGGGATTTCCCGGAGAGACCCCGGAAGATCACCGGATGACGATGGATCTGATCAGGCACGTCCGGTACGACGGAGCCTACACCTTCAAGTACTCAGCCCGGGCGAACACAAAGGCCTGGGAGATGCAGGAAACCGTGTCGGACGAAGAGAAGGGAAGGCGTGTCTTCGAGATTTCAGAGCTTCAGCATGATATTTCAATGGAGATCAACCAGCAGATGGTCGGCACCACGGAGCGAATTCTGGTCGAAGGCCCAAGCAGGAAGTCGCCGGAGGAGTATACCGGGAGGACAGACACGAACAAGAGTGTGATTTTTCCAAAAACCGGCGAGCAGGTCGGGGAGTACGTCGACGTCAGGATTGAGCGGGCAAATTCTGCCACCCTGTTCGGCAGGCGGCCGGAACTAAAAGAGGAACGAGCAGCATGAAATTCTTTCTGGCTCTAGCGCTATTGACCGCGTTTGGCATCTCAGCGGGAGCGGCTCAGGGGACTGACCCCGACATCAACGGTTATATCGCCCGCATCGACATCGGGGAGGGAGAGCAAGTGCGCGCCGAGATCCCTTCGCTTCTTTCGAAATATCCGAACAACCCCGGCGTGCTGTACCTCCAGGGATTGGTGACCGCGGACGGGGGGGAAGCGGTGCGGATCTATCAGAGCATCGTGGATAACTTCCCCAGAAGCGAGTGGGCGGACGATGCTCTCTATAAGGTATATCAGTTCTACTACGCCCTGGGACTCTACAGGACGGCCGAACTGAAGATGGAGCAGCTCAGGAAGGAATATCCTTCCTCCAAGCATTTGAAGGTTGCGAGCGAACCTGAGACCAAGAACCTTGCCGAAGAACGGGTGCCGCCGCCTCCCCCGCCCGTTCAGGACACGGTTGCACAGCCGGTCCAGGAACCCGTGACACCACCGGCGCTTCGGTTTGCGTTGCAGGTCGGTGCCTTTACCGCGCAGGTGAATGCCGAGAAGCAGAAGCAGTTCTTCGAGCAGCTGGGCTATCCGGTGGAAGTGTTGAATAAGGTCAAGGACAACCGGGCGTTGTTCCTGGTCTGGGTCGGTACCTACAAGACATATGAGGAGGCGAAAGCGGGCGGGGTGGAGATCAAGAAGAAGTACAGCGTTGCGTCCATAGTCATATCAAGGTAAGATGCAGAGCGTGGCGATGAAATCGGATTCGCCTCAATTCCAGGAGGACCTCGGGATCCTCGGCGAATCCATGGAGATGCGGAAGATCGTTGAGGTCATCGAGCAGGTGGCGCCAACCGACATCACCGTGCTGATCACGGGAGAAAGCGGCGTCGGCAAGGAAGTGATCGCAAAGGCCATCCATGCGGCGAGCTCCCGGAGCAAGAAGCCTCTCGTGACGGTAAACTGCGGCGCGATTCCCGAAGGGATCATCGAGAGCGAGCTGTTCGGGCACGAGCGTGGTTCATTCACCGGAGCGACGGAACAGCGGAAAGGGTATTTCGAGCTTGCGGACGGCAGCACCATTTTCCTGGATGAGATCGGGGAACTTCCTCTTGCCGCGCAGGTGAAGTTCCTCCGGGTCCTGGAGAACGGCGAATTCCAGCGTGTCGGCTCCTCCGTGCCACGCAGGGTGAACGTCAGGGTCATTGCCGCGACCAACAAGGATCTGGAGTCGGAGGTACGGCATAACCAGTTCCGCGCCGACCTGTTCTTCCGCCTGCGCTCGGTGAACATTTATGTTCCGCCGCTTCGCAAGCGCCCCGAGGACATCCCGGTCTTCTTCCGCCGTTTCGCTGAAGAGGTCGCCGAAAAGAACAACATCAAATTTTCCGGCATCTCCGAAGGAGCCATGCAGATTCTGCAGTCCTATCACTGGCCCGGGAACGTGCGCGAGCTGCGCAACTCGGCCGAGAGCATGCTGGTGCTGGAGGGGGGAAAGTACCTTGACGTTGACGATGTACGGAAACACCTGAAGGATTTGAGGACAGCGTCGGAAGACCGCAACCTGCCCGTGCCCGTGGGCAGGAGCGTTGAGCAGGCCGAGCGGGAGCTCATTCTGCGGGCGCTCCTGGACATCAAGGGGAACATCATGGAGTTGAGGAACCTGCTTGCGGAGCAGAGCCAGATGATCCATGCGCCCGGCGGCAACCGGCAGGATGTCGGTTACTCCCGCGAGGTGCAAGATGAACGAACGCTCTCGTTGCAGGACATGGAACACAAGATGATTGCCGAGGCACTGGAGCGGTACAAAGGAAACCGGCGCGTGGCTGCGCGTGCGCTCAATATCAGCGAACGGACACTCTACAGAAAAATCAAAGAATACGGGTTGGGATAGGCTATGGTTTCTGGTTTCATGCGCCGCTTTCAGGCGGTGGGCTGGTTGGCTGCTGCCGCGTTCCTCGCGATGAGCGTTGCGGGGTGTGCCTATTCCTTCACCGGCGCGTCGGTTCCTCCGCATCTGACGACCATCGCCATCCCTCTGGTGGATGACCAATCGGGTTTTGGGGAGCCGGGATTGCGCGAGCTTTTTACGTACCAGCTCACCAATCTCTTCATCAATGACAACAGCCTGGAAGTGGCGGACCGGAACCGTGCGGATTCGATTCTGGAAGGGGCGATCACGTCGGTCTCCGACGCCCCGGCCATGATCCAGCAGGGAGAACAGGTCAGCAAGCGGCGTATCACGGTGAA
>JAGDMJ010000479.1 GCA_017860555.1 Bacteroidota bacterium | reverse complement strand
GCGCTCACGTCCAACCCGACCATCGCATCATACGGAGCGCCGTCGTCGGACGGCAGGCGCTTCCAGCGCGCGACGGCAAGATCCCATGCCGCATCGCGCGGAGCATAAGGGCGTTCGGCAAGATATGAAAAGGTGACATCGTCCGGCGCGATCATCCCGGCACGGGCACCCCCTTCTATGGACATATTGCAGAGGGTCATGCGCTGTTCCATCGTCATCGAGCGGACGGCATTCCCCGTATACTCGAAGACATGGCCGGTGCCGCCCCCCACTCCGATTTTTGCCAGCAACGCAAGTATGACGTCCTTCGAGGTGATTCCGGCGGGGAGCGTGCCGTCGATGCGAACCTCACAGGTTTTGGGCTGCCGTTGAAGGAGGCACTGCGTCGCGAGGACGTGCGCAACCTCGCTTGTGCCAATGCCGAAGGCCAGTGCCCCGAAAGCACCGTGGGTCGCCGTGTGGCTGTCTCCACAGACCACCGTCATGCCTGGTTGCGTCAGCCCGAGTTCTGGTCCCACAACGTGCACGATTCCGCGTCGGGGGGAATCCATGTCCAGGAGCGTTATCCCCGACCAGCGCGCATTGTCCTGCAGTTGTGCGATTTGTTTTGCCGCAAGAGGATCCGTCACTCCGGAACCCAGCGCAGTCGTTGGGATGCTGTGGTCCAGCGTTGCCACAGTAAGATCCGGCCGCCGCACGGCGAGACCGCGCTCGCGAAGCGTGGTGAAGGCCTGCGGGGATGTGACTTCATGGACGAGATGCAGGTCGATGTAGAGCACTGCCGGGGAGTTTGGTTCCTGCGCAACGACGTGGGCATCCCACACTTTTTGAAAGAGCGTTCGGCAGGCTTTTTTGTCTGATTGAGCGTTCATGGGCTTACGTGTGTGGAACGATGACAGATTGTTGTTCCCGTTCTTCTTTCCGTTTCCTTGCAGCACAGGCGCGGTTCATGGCCTCGAGGTAGGCCTTCGCACTCCCGGTGATCACATCCGTGCTTACCGCTCGTCCGTTGAACTGGACGCCATCGAACATGACCCGTACAAAAGCTTCTCCCACCGCATCATGCCCGAGGCTCACAGATTTCAGCGTGTACTCGGTCAGTTTTCCGACCATGCCCGTGATGCGTTCCATTGCCTTGTAGACGGCATCGACCGGACCGTCGCCGATCGCGGAATCCACAAGACGCTCTTCGGCCCGACGCAGTTCGACCGTCGCGGTGGGCCGGAGCGCCGTCCCGGTGCTCACGTGAAGTCCCTCAAGATGATACTCTTCGACAAAGCCTCCGTCTCCCTGCTCCACGATGGCGATCAATTCGTCATCGAAGACTTCTTTTTTCCGGTCCGCGATAACACAGAACTCCTGGTACACTCTCTCCAGCTCCGCGGGCTCCAGCTCATATCCCAGCTCCGCACAGCGCTGCCGAAGAGCGTGCCGCCCCGAGTGTTTCCCCAGAACCAGCGTGCTTTCCCTGATGCCCACCGATTGGGGCGTCATGATTTCATAGGTGATGGCGCTTTTCAACACCCCGTCCTGGTGAATCCCGGCCTCATGCGCAAAGGCATTGGCACCAACGATCGCCTTGTTTCGCTGAACCATCATACCCGTCAGACTGGTGAGCAATTTGCTGGACCTCGAGATCTCTTCGGTATGAATGGCCGTATGGACGCCCAGGGTTTCATGCCGGGTCTTGATCGCGAGGACCAGTTCTTCAAGCGCTGCGTTGCCAGCCCTCTCGCCGATTCCGTTCATGGTGCATTCCACCTGACGGGCTCCGTTTTCCACCGCGGCAAGGGAGTTCGCGACGGCAAGGCCAAGATCATTGTGGCAGTGAGCACTCAGAATGGCCCTGTCGATATTTTGGACCCGTTCACGAATGGTCTTGAACATCTGGCCGTATTCACGGGGGATCGCGTAGCCGACGGTATCCGGGAGGTTAATCACATTTGCCCCGGCCTCGATGGCAGCCGCGACTATTTCGGCAAGGAAGCCGATATCACTCCGGGAGGCATCCTCACAGGAGAACTCCACGTCATCACAAAGTGACTTCGCGTAGGCAACGGCGCGGACGGCATCGTTCAACACTTCACTGCGGGTCTTGCGAAGCTTGTGGACCAGATGGATGTCGGACGTGGCAATGAAGGTATGGATGCGCGGGCGCCGTGCGCTGCCGATAGCTTCCCACGCCCGGTCGATATCCCCCTGGACCGCCCTGCAAAGTGCCGCGACGGTACTCTGTTCGATGGTGCCGGCGATTCTCCGAACCGCCTCAAAATCTCCGGTGGACGCGATCGGGAATCCTGCCTCCATGACATCCACTCGCAATCGCTCGAGTTGCTTCGCCATCCGGATTTTCTCGTCCCCGTTCATGCTGCAGCCAGGCGATTGCTCGCCGTCGCGCAACGTCGTATCAAAGATGATGATGCGGCTGTCCATTGGTCTCCTTTCGGATTATATGTGCTTGCCTTCGAGTTGCACGAGTTTTTTCACCCAGGACATCAATTCTTCAAACTGAGAGGGCAGGAGCGATTGCGCCCCGTCCGAGAACGCTTCTTCCGGATTGGGATGAACTTCAATGATGAGGCCGTCAGCCCCTGCGGCCACGGCCGCCTTGGCCATTGGCGTGACAAGGCTGCGAACGCCCGTACCGTGGCTGGGGTCCACAATCACAGGCAAATGGCTCAGTTCATGCAAGGCCGGGACAGCGGAAAGATCGCACGTGTTGCGGGTATAATCCTCGAAGGTCCGGATCCCGCGCTCGCAGAGAATCACATCGTAATTGCCCATCGACATGATGTACTCGGCCGACAGAAGGAGATCCTTCAGCGTGCTGGCCATCCCCCGCTTCAAAAGGACGGGCTTCCGCGCTTTTCCAACCTCTTTGAGAAGGGAAAAATTCTGCATGTTGCGGGCACCCACCTGGAGGATGTCGGCATACTCCGAGACAAGGGAAACGTCTGTGGGCGTAATAACTTCCGTGATGATGAAGAGGCCGGTCGCCTGGCGGGCCTCGGCCAGGAGCTTGAGTCCCTCCTCTTCCAGCCCCTGGAAACTGTAGGGCGAGCTACGCGGCTTGAATGCCCCTCCGCGGAGAACATGCGCCCCTGCCTGCCTGACCTGGCGGGCGGACATGAGGATCTGCTCCCTGCTCTCAACCGAACAGGGCCCCGCCATCACCACAAAATGATTGTTGCCGATTACGGCCGGGCT
>JAGDMJ010000008.1 GCA_017860555.1 Bacteroidota bacterium | reverse complement strand
TCTGTGCGGCCACAGCGAAGGAGCCCTTGCTGCCCCGATCGCAGCTGTCCGCTCGAGCGACGTGGCCTTCCTCGTCCTGCTGGCGGGACCTGGAGTGCCTGGCGACACATTGATCCTCTGGCAAATGACGACACTGGCGCGGGCAGGCGGGGCAACTGACGGTGAGATCGCGGAAGCAGTCCGGCTGCAGCACCGTGTCTTTGATGCTGTTCGCACCGGTGAAGGCTGGGAAGAGGTACGCTCCTCGATGAGCGAACAGATGGGCAAGAGCATGGAGAAGATGACGCCGGAGCAACGGCAGGCCGTTGGAGACTCTGCCACGGTCATCGCCTCCAGGGTGGATGCGAGTGTCCAGGCAGCAAAGAGTCCCTGGTTCAAATACTTCGTGGCCTACGATCCGGCACCGACGTTAGAGAAAGTGCGGTGCCCGGTCCTTGCAGTGTATGGCGAACTGGATATGCAAGTGCCTCCGCAATTCACCATGCCGCCGCTCAAGGCAGCATTGGAAAAGGGAGGGAACAAGGACATCACGGTGCGCGTGATCCCGGGCGCCAACCATCTCTTTCAACAGGCGACCACCGGGCATCCTTCGGAATACGGTGCGCTGAAAAAGGAGTTCGTGCCGGGCTTCCTGGACACCCTCTCAACCTGGGTGGTTGAAAGGGTCGTCAGGCAGTGAAAGCCCGGTGCTCTCATTCCCGTGTCCAGATCTCCGTCCGTCCCAGGAGCGGGAGGAGAATGTAGCCGCGCAATTCCAGGGTGCTGGGATCGGCCAGTTCGAATTTCGCGCTGTAATCGTTGCCACTCTTGGGATCGTAGATCTTCCCCCCTTCCCAGGTGTCCTCACCGTCGAAGGTAAACCCTCGGAGGATCACCAATCCCAGGAGAGGCTGAGTACGCAGCCGCTCTTCGGGGTTCTTCTCATCCACGCGCGGTTTTCCGTCTCTCTCCGGCTCCTTGAGCCAGGAGATCTTACCGCAAAACTCATCGTCGCACTTGTAGATCAGGATCTTCGATGTTCCTTCCGCGGTCAGCCATTCGCCGAGCACGGCATTGGCAGCCGTAGAATCCTCCTGAGCGAAAAGAGGGGTAGCTCCACCCAGCACGAACAGCAGGAACAGGGCATACAACGTTCGCGTGAAGGCGTTCATCGGTTTGATCCTTCTGTGATGAGAGATATGGACTAGAAGACATAGCTGACGGTGATTCCCCGGGGGCCCGGTTCAAGCCTCAGGCCGAAATCCTGCGATTTCCCCTGTCTGCCCTCGTACCACGACACAATGGAGTTTGTGATAAGCGTTGAGAGTATCCCGCCGCAGACGATGTCGGAGAACCAGTGGTTGCGCGAATACGTTCTCGACACTGCCGTTGCCGTGGCAAGCGCGTACAGCCCGACTGTTGCCCATGGATTGCCGATCTGCCGGGCTAGAACAGTTGAGGTTGAAAACGCCGTGACCGTGTGGCCGGATGGCAAGGAAAAAAAGTCCTCGGTGCTGACCGTGAACGGCTCAAACCAATGGTTGCCAAGGCCCATGTACGGTCTCGCCCGGCCGCTGACGATCTTGATGATGGTTGAGACCGCGGTAGAGAGCAGAACAGATGTCCCGACCAGGAAGCTTGTTTCCCGAAGCCATGTGTTACGCACGAGGAGCCCCGCGGCGTAAAATCCGCCTGCGAACACCAGGATCGTGCCAACCTCCCCGTATCTCACAACCACCTTTTCCAGCCCATCGTTCAGGCTGTTCCGGTTGCGGTCCATCAGGTCAAGAACTTCATCGTCCAGCAGCGCGGCCATACCCGTGATCGCCGCCGTGCCGCCGGCGTTGAGCCAGTCCGACTCATCCCATCGCACCGGAGCCGAAAAGACATGTCCGGCGGCGTGCAGGAAGGTGAGCCCATCCTGTCCGACCGTCCGCGCGAGCGATACCGTGTCGGACTGGGAACTCGAAATGGAAGGAACGGCGAGGAGGAGGAACAGAACAACTCGGTGTAGGCGCATGGGGCATTATAGGCAAATCGATGAAAAAAAGACAGGACAAACGTCCGCCATTTCTTTTCCCCCCCATATTCCGTAGTTTGAACCATCATGAACACGCGATCGACACATATTCCCCAGTTATTCTCCAGGGCGAGGGAGATCTGGCCCGACTTCGAGGACCGGCCGCAGCAGGAGGCAATGGCCCACGCCGTTGCACGCGCGCTCGGAACCCGCAGCCATCTCATCGTGGAAGCGCCTACCGGCGTGGGGAAGACTCTGGCATATTTGATCCCCGCGGTGTTGCATGCCCGGAGCGCTGGGCGAAAAGCAGTCATCTCCACGCACACCAAGAATCTTCAGGAACAGCTCTTCTGCAAGGATCTTCTGCTCGTCCGGCAACTCCTTGGGATCGATTTCAAAGCTGTCATGCTCAAAGGAAGGCGCAACTACCTTTGCATGACGCGGCTGCGCAACGTGCTCGCATCCACCGCTTCGATGTTCAACGAGGACGGGGAAGCGGAGCTGCACCGCATCAACCGCTGGTCCGAAAAAACCACGGACGGCGACGTTGAGAGCCTCGGCTTCGTTCCGCGTCCCGAGATCTGGGACATGGTCTGCTCCGAGCCGGGCGTGTGCAGGCCGAAGATCTGCGGGTCGCGCTGCTTTTTCCAGCGTGCCCGCGAGGAGGCGCGCGCCGCCGACCTGGTCATCATGAACCACGCGTTGTTCTTCACGCTGCTGGCCCGGCAGGACGCGGAGGACCGGTTCATTTTCGAGAACGACTTCGTCATCTTCGACGAGGCGCACACGCTCGAAGCCGTTGCCGCCGCCAGTGCCGGAGGAAGGCTGTCGCGCAATCATCTGAGCGGCATTCTCTGGCGGCTGTACAACGCCCGGACGCGCAAAGGATTGCTGTCGCGCCAGAAGAAGGGCGTGAAGAGTCTCTGCACCAGAACGCAGGAACAGGTTCAGGAGTTTTTCGACGAGATCTACCAGGCGGCCGTCTCGATCGACCAACGCGCGTATGAAGGACGGTCGCGCGTCATCCGGGTACGGAATTCCCATCTCGTCCTGAACAGCCTCGACGGCCCGCTTCAAGCACTGCAAGTCGAGCTCAAGAAAGTGGAAGAAACCACGCAGGATGGGACGCTGAAGCAGGAGTTGAACGCGGTGCGCAGCACGCTCCTCGATGTGGAAAGCGCAGTCGACGATTTTCTCCGGCAGTCCGAACCGGGGTTCACTTACTGGATCGATTGCGGCAAGAACCGTGATGAGAATGTGACGCTCTGCTCCTCTCCGTCGGATGTCGGCGAGTTCATCGGTCCCCGGCTGTTCCGTGAGGAAGCATCGGTGATCCTCACCAGCGCCACGCTTTCCGTGAACGGCACGACCGAGTATTTTCAGCGCCGGATCGGTGCGGGAGCGGTGCAGCCGCTCATCCTGGATTCCCCATTCGATCATTCGCGGCAGATGAAGCTCTGCATCGCGCGCGACATGCCGGAGCCGGAGAGCGAGGAGTATGCGCGCGCACTTCCATCACGAATCATGCAGAGTATTGATCGCTCGGGCGGCAAGGCGCTGGTGTTATTCACCAACTCCTCGCTGATGCGATCGATGGCAGAGCTGTTGAGAGGATCGTTCGAAGAACGCGATGTGCGGCTTCTCGTGCAGGGACCGGAACGGTCGCGCCATGTGCTTCTTGAGGAATTCAAAAACGATGTGCGCTCGGTGCTTTTCGGGCTCGATAGTTTCTGGATGGGCGTGGATGTCCCGGGAGAATCTCTCGAGCACGTGGTGATCACAAAGCTCCCGTTCGCCGTTCCGAATCATCCCTTGATCGAAGCGAGGCTTGAATCGATCGCGCAGCGTGGCGGCAATGCGTTCCTTGAGTACACGTTGCCGGAAGCAGTGTTGAAATTCAGACAGGGTTCAGGAAGACTGATCCGCTCGCGAATGGACACCGGCATGATCACCGTTCTCGATTCGCGCATTCTCCGCAAGAGTTACGGCCGCGTCTTTCTCACATCGATTCCGCGTTGCCCTGTCGAACTAATTTCATCCGATGGCGAAAGCGAATATCTTCCCTCTGACGAATGGTAGGGGTTCTCCTCGTAAGTGGTTATTAATAAAGCGTTTACAGAGCCTTCCTCCAGCAATCCCTCCTCACAGGTGTGCCAACACATCACATTAAAAACACTTAAAACTATTTGAATTTAAAGGGGAAAACTGTATCTTCTCAACAGCCCCTATCCCACAGACACATCAAAAGGAGAAGCAATGGCCAAATCAATGTCCAAGAGCCAGACAATTGCGCACTTCGCGAAGAAGTTCGACATGAAGAAGAAGGCCGTGTCTGCAGTCTTTGACGAACTCGCGCGATTGGCGTATAAGGAGGCAAGAAATGCCTTCACGATTCCAGGAATCGGAAAACTGGTGTTGGTTCAGCGCAAAGCCCGCCTCGGCCGCAACCCGAAGACCGGAGAGACGATTCAGATTCCGGCAAAGACAGTGGTGAAATTCCGCGTCGCCAAGGCCTGCAAGGAAGCCGTTCTTCCGAAGAAAGCAGCTTCGAAGCCGGCAGTCGAAAAGGCAAGCGCTGGCCCGGTTATCTGACAGACCAAGTTTATCTGAACCGCTGGTCGGCATTCCTTTCGTGACAGTCCCGCCACAGTGCGGGACTGTCTTTTGTTGGCCCCTCCGCTCTCCTTCCGTTGAATGTCAGAATGTGGTTTTGTACATTCCTAAGGCATGAAGAACCCGCTCCACCATATCAAAACATTCGTCCGGAGACTCGGTCCGGTCGAACAGGCTCAAATCGTCGCCTCCACGGCGGTGATCGTTTCCATGACCACGATCATCAGCGCCATGGCGGCGACGGGACAGTCTCCCCGGCTGATGGATTTCATCAGCATTCTCACGGTGGGGATCATCGGCTTCACGAGCGTCTACTTCTCCCTGAACTACAGCCGCGAACTAGATGAGCAACGACGCCAGCTCCTGGCGCTCAATACCATTGCCGAAGCGGTGACACAGGTTGTGGAGCTTGACTATGTCCTTCAGACCGCGCTCGGCAGAACCACCGAACTTCTCAACAGCGGTTTTGGCTGGATCTACATGGTCAAGGACGGCAAGCTCACGCTGCGCTGCTCCAAGGGGACCTCGCAGGATTTCTTCTCCGTGCAAGGGACCGATTCTCTCCCGGTGTCCCACTGGTTGAACCAACCCCGCGTGCAACGCGAGCGGATCGAGGACCCTCAGGGACTCATCAGCGCCGAGCTCAAGCAGATGGGAGTGCAGTTCTGGGCTTCGATCCCTCTTCGCATGAAGGACGCCGCCGCCGGGACCCTGATCGTCGCTGGCAAGGAGTACGAGATGTTCACCTTCAAACAAGCGGAGTTGATGGAGGCGTTCGGGAACCAGATCAGCGTCGCGCTCAACAACGCCCAGCTCTTCGAACAGCTTCGGCAATCGCAGCAGCAGTATGCCGATCTGTTCGAACACGCGCCTGACATCTACTTGTCCGTCAACAGCCAGCACGTCGTGGTGGGGTGCAACAAAACCGGCACCGATATCCTCGGTTATTCCCGGGAGGACGTGACCGGCAAGGAGTTCGAGTCGTTCTTCATCGAAACCCGGCGGGAAGCGTTGCGGGAAACGCTCGACAGGATGTTCAGCGAGGGACGAGGCTTGAAGGACGTGGAAGAGCAGATGGTCACCGCGTTCGGCCGCCAGTTCTACGTGCACCTCAATTCCTCACTTGTCTTTGATGACAAAGGCAGGACGATCAACGCCCGCATTGTCGCGCGGGATGTCTCCGAACGAAAGATGATGGAGGGAGCCATCCTGCACGCGCAGAAGATCGACAGTATCGGAAACCTGGCCGGGGGCATCGCGCACGACTTCAACAATATTCTGGCGGCGATCCTGGGTTCGGCATCCATCATGCGCAGGCACCTCGCGGAAAAATCCAAGCTGTACAAGTACGTCGACATCGTGGAATCGTCCGCCCGGCGAGGGTCTTCGCTGACCCGCCAGCTTCTCACCTTCGCACGCAAGACCGAGCGGTTCGTCAAGCCGGTTCAGATCAACGCCCTCATTGAAGAGACGTTGCAGCTGTTCCAGCGGAGTGTGACGAAGGAGATTGTGGTCCAGACTGCGCTCACGCCGGATTCGACGAGCGTGAATGGTGACGACGGGCAGATCCAGCAGGCGCTGTTGAATCTTTTCCTGAATGCCCGCGATGCCATGCCGAACGGCGGCACGCTCACCGTGTCCACGGACGTCACGCTGGCCGACGGGCACACGACCAGCCAGTATACCTCGGTGAAGGCGGGCCCGTTCGTCCTCATCCGCGTGGCCGATACCGGCGTGGGCATCGAAAAGTCGCTCCAGAACCGTGTCTTTGAACCGTTCTTTACCACCAAGGACCGGGGGACAGGCCTGGGGCTTTCCGTCGTCTATGGCGTTGTCCAGAGCCATGGCGGTTTCATCGACCTGAAGAGTGAAGTGGGCAACGGCACATCCGTGTCTCTCTATCTCCCCCGCGTCAACGCGGCGGTCACCCCGCAGCGGCAGAAACGCCAGCGGATCGCTCGAGGCAGCGAGAATATCCTGATCATCGACGACGAAGTGAGCGTGTGTGAGATTGCGCGCGACATGCTCACCAGCCTGGGCTACACCGTGTATACGGAGCATGATGGAAAAGCCGGCGTTGAGATGTATGCGACCCACCAGGCGACCATTGACCTCATCCTCCTTGACATCAACATGCCGGTGCTCGGGGGAAAAGACTCGTTCGAGATCCTGCGCTCCATCAATCCCTGCTGCCGGATCATTATCGTGACCGGCTATGGGCGTGGAGTCATCGAGACTTCCATGTTCTCCGGCGATGTCAACGGTTTCATGCAGAAACCGTTCCAGATCGAAACGCTGGCCGCCAAGGTGCGCGAAGTCCTGGACCGGAAAACATCGCAGCAGGAACAGACTGTGGAAAAAACCTGAAACGGCTCTCATAGGCCTATGGACTCTGTGTTTGCACTGCTGAAGCGAGCCCGCGAAGCGAGAGGCCTCTCGCTGGCGGATGTTTCAGACACCACCTTCATCAGCGTCCAGTTCCTGGAGGCGATCGAAGCCGGAAAGACTGATATCCTGCCGCAGGCCTATGTTCGTGCCTTCATCCGGGAGTATTCCTCCGTCGTCGGCCTCGACCCCGCGGAGGTGATGCGCCGCTACGATCACCCCGGCTCCTTCCAGGAGCCCGCTCCTGCCCGACCCGTCCCAGTCCCACCGGCAGGTGATTCCACGCACAAGATCAAGACCGGTCTACCCGCACGGCGGGCTCAGCAGGCTGTCGAGCCCCCCTCCAGCCCGGTGCCGGTGGCCCATGAGGCTCCCGAATCCGACATCCCCGCTCAGCCTGTGGCTCCACCCGTCGACGACACCCCTCCTGAGCCCGCGCCAAGGCGTGATCTCACCGACATGATCCAGAAGGCCGCGTTAGTCATGGGGGTCGTCGTCATCGCTATTGTCGTCTGGAATGTCACGGGAATCGAACGGCCGAAGACTCACGAGATACCGTTCCAGAATGTGATAAGAGAAAACGAACAGCATGCTGCCGGACCGGGCCAGCGTGATTCGTCACAGCTGTCGGCAACTGCGCAAGGCGCCCGAACCGACAGCCTGACCCTTGTGGCGCAAACCACGGACTCGGTCTGGATCCAGATGATCGTGGACGGCGGGGCACCGCGCGAGTACCTCTTCCGGCCAAATGCCCGGGCAAGTTGGAAGGCCGGGGAGAATTTCGTTCTGACCATCGGTAATGCCGGCGCGGTGCAGTTCACACTGAACAAAAGGAACCTTGGTACGCTGGGGAAGAAGGGAACCGTCCGTCAGAAAGTTGAACTGAACCGCCAGTCGCTTACGCGTTGACTCCCGCATGGCTGCACCCGAGCATATCGTCAAACGCATCGCCGCGCTCCGGAAAGAACTCAACGAGCACGACTACCGGTACTATGTTCTTGCGGAACCCTCCATCACGGACGAGCAGTATGACGCGCTGATGCGGGAGTTGATGGATCTGGAACGACGGTACCCGGAGCTCCGGAGCCCCGATTCCCCCTCGCAGCGCGTTGGAGGGGAACCGACAAAGATTTTCGCAACCGTCCGGCATGATCCTCCCATGCTCAGTCTGGCAAATTCCTATTCGGAGGACGAAATCCGTGAATTTGACAGGCGGGTACGTGGCTTGCTGGGCACGCAGGAACCGGAATATTTTGCCGAACTTAAATTTGACGGGGTTGCCATCGCCCTCACCTACCGGGAAGGTGTGCTCGTCCAGGGTGCCACGCGAGGAGATGGCCTGCAGGGAGACGATATCACAAACAACCTGAAGACCATCCGTTCCCTGCCTCTCCGGCTCCACAAGCCCTCCCCGACCTTTCGGAACATCGGAGTCCGTGGCGAGGCGTTCATGAAGCGGGGAGACTTTGACGCCATGAACAGGCAGCGCTCGGCGGACGGCGAACGCCTTTTCATCAACCCGCGGAATGCGACGGCCGGGACACTCAAGCTCCAGGACCCAAAGATGGTGGCACAGCGGCCGATGCATTTCTTCACCTATGCCCTCTTCTCCGGAGACGCCAGGCTGGCGAGTCACTCCGAGAACCTGGAGATCCTGCGCTCGCTCGGCCTCCCGGTGAACGAGCATGGAAAGCGATGCCGCGATATCGAATCCGTCATCGCATACTGGAAGTCATGGGAAGAGAGGCGGGAGAGCCTGCCGTATGATATCGACGGCGTGGTGATCAAGGTCAACTCGCTCCGACAGCAGGAGCGCCTGGGGACCATTGCAAAGAGCCCCCGCTGGGCTATCGCCTTCAAGTTCTCGGCACGCAAGGCCGAGACCCTCTTGAAAGGCATCACGCTCCAGGTCGGGCGCGTGGGGACGATCACCCCGGTGGCCGAACTGGAGCCGGTCTTTGTCGGCGGGAGCACAGTTGCCCGCGCGACCCTGCATAACGAGGATTACATCCGTGACCTTGACCTGCGCATCGGCGACACTGTGACGGTCGAGAAAGGGGGCGACGTGATCCCCAAAGTGTCGGGGTATGTGCCGGACAAGCGGCCGCCGGGACTCGTCTCCTTCGTGATTCCGGCGGAATGCCCCGCCTGCGGCTCCCGTATTCACCGTCTTGAAGGGGAAGCGAACTACTTCTGTGAGAACACCGAATGCCCGGCGCAGGTGCGCGCACGGATCGAGCATTTCGCCCACCGGGGAGCGATGGATATCGAAGGGCTTGGCGAAGCAGCGGTGAATCAACTGGTGGATCTGGGACTGGTTCACAACTATGCGGACCTCTACACGCTGCACAAGCACAAGGCGGAGCTCGTGGAACTGGAGCGATGGGGGGAGAAGAGCGCTCAGCGGCTGCTGGATGGCATCCAACATAGCAAGACGCGGCCGTTCAACCGCGTCCTCTATGCCCTCGGTATCCGGCACGTCGGCGAGAGCGTTGCGCGCCTCCTCGTGGAGCAATTCCCTTCGATCGATGCGCTGGCCGGGGCATCTGCCGGGGACCTGCAGACGATTTCCGCCGTAGGGCCGCGAATCGCCGAAAGCATCCTGCTCTTCTTCGGCGAAAAACACAACCGGGATATCATCGGCCGGCTCAAGAGGGCGGGGCTGACCATGCACGCGCCGGACCGGCCGACGACGGGCAAGCTCTCCCGCATGAGCTTTGTCCTCACCGGAACGCTTCCCTCATACACTCGTGAGGAGGCAAAGCGGATCATCGAAGCACACGGCGGCACGGTCGCCTCCGGCGTCAGCAAGAATGTGCGTTATGTGCTCGCGGGAGAGGATGCCGGCTCCAAGCTGGCAAAGGCGAAGCAGCTCGGCATCGAAATCATCACCGAAGACGAATTCAAAACCATGATCGGATAGCGTCATATGCCCATACTCCCGGAATCTTTCCGGCGCTCGATCGGGATGGAGGTAGCCCGCTTCCGCTTCCGGAAGCAACGGAATGAGATCATCTCATTCAGCCGTTCCCTTTCCGGCGCACACCGTGCGCTTGTGATCATGCCGATGCACCGCACCGAGCCGCTCCCCGTTGTCTCCCTCGTCGATCTGCTCAGGCGGAGATTTCCCGAGCGGGGCCTGACAGTCGTGACCTGGGGCCCGAGCCTCGGGCTGATGCAAATGTTGCCGCACAGCCAGTTTATCCGAATCCTGGAAACGGAGATCAATCCCTTTTTTCTGCCCCGCCGGGAGACGATGCGGCGGATCGAAAGCACGGCCTACGACGTGGCGATCGATCTCAACCTTGACTTAGTTCTTCCCTCGGGGTATATTTGTAGAGAAAGCAACGCGCGGGTGCGTATCGGCTTTGCCGGCAAACGGTCCGATCTTTTTTACAATTTCCAGATCAAGAGTCACCCCGTGTCGGGCAGACGCGATGTGTACGACCGGCTTGCAGCGTGCCTCGAAATGTTCTGAACCGGAGGATGCTTATGAAGTTCGACATACATAAAGACGGCGCGTCAACGGTCTTCAAACTGAAGGAGCGCAAGCTCGACTCTTCCATTTCCTCCGAGCTCAAGGGAGAATTCCTGCTCCTCTGCAAGCCGAAGGTGAATACGCTGGTCATCGATCTTGCGGACGTCGACTTCTGCGACAGCAGCGGATTGAGCGCGCTCCTGATCGCGGACCGGAAAATGAAGGAACACGGCGGTTCGGTGAAGCTGATCAATGTGCACAAGAAAGTCGGGACCCTGCTGAAGATCTCGATGCTGGACCGGATCTTCGACATTCAGGACACGCCGGCGAAGGCGTAGGTTACGAACGGGGCAACGCAACACTGGAGCAGAGATGTGGATCTATGAGAGGAGACTAGCCACACGAGGCACAACGATCACAGAGGGTTCTTGTCTCTGCTTTTTGTGACTACTCCACCCTCTGACCTTCCTTCCTTGTTTGCTGCACCCCTTCCCCATTTCACTCTTCACTCTTCACTCTTCCCTCGTCCCTCGTCTTCCCCACCCGTTCCACCTTGATGAAGTTCGTCGATCCGCGCGCGAAGAGCGGCTGCCCGGCAAGGATCACGACGTACTCTCCCGCCTTCACGATTCCCGCCTCAAGAAGCCGCGTCTGCACCTGCTCCACCGCCTTGTCCGAGTTGACGTCCAGATTGCCCATGACCATGCCGCGCACTCCCCAGGAAATGTTCAGCTGCCTGAGCACCTTCGGGTCCAGCGTAATGGCGAAGATACAGGGGTCAGGCCTGTAGCGGGACAACACGCGGGCAGTCTCTCCTGAATGCGTGACCGCCACAATCGCCGCCGCGTCCATTTGCTCCGCCAGGATGCACGCCGCCCGTCCGAGCGCGTCGTGCCGCCCCTCCGCCGTACCCAGAGGACGAGCCAGAACACGCTCCAATCCGTTCTGCTCCGACTCCACTTTCATGACGATCCGGTTCATGATCTCCACTGCCTCGACCGGGTATTTTCCCACCGATGTTTCTCCGCTCAGCATCACGGCATCGCAGCCATCCAGCACGGCATTGGCGACATCGCTGGTCTCGGCGCGCGTCGGGGAGGGGTTGCTGATCATCGACTCCAGCATTTGCGTGGCAACGATTACGGGTTTGCCGGCATTGTTGCATTTGGTGATGATCATCTTCTGGAGCAACGGGACTTCCTCCGGAGGCAATTCAACGCCGAGATCTCCCCGGGCAACCATGATGCCGTCTGCCTCCGCGATGATGTTGTCAATGTCGCCGATGGCCTGGGGCTTCTCGATCTTGGCAATGATCAACGGAGGCGTGCCGTCACCCACCCGTGCGGTGATCTCCTGCCGGAGCAGGCGGACGTCTTCCGCCTTGCGCACAAAGGATAGCGCCACATAGTCGATCTCCTGTTTGATGCCGAAATCGAGATCGCGCAAATCCTTTTCGGTAAAGGATGGGGCGCTCACCGCCACCCCGGGGAGGTTGATCCCTTTGCGGGGGAATAGGCGGCCACCGGTCGTCACCGTGCAGCGGACATCGTTCCCCCGCACGTCAAGGACGCGAAGGCGCAGTTTCCCGTCATCCAGGAGGATCAAGGCTCCGGGTGCGACATCAGAAGGCAGGTTCTTGAATGAGGTCGGGAACCGTTCGGCGGTGCCTGCGATCTTCTCCGTCGTGATCGTGGTTTCACTGCCTGGCACGAGCTCAACATACGGCTGCGCCAGCTCGCCGACCCGGATCTTGGGCCCCTGGAGATCCTGAAGGACCGTGAGACACGCGCCGGTCTGCTTCGCCGCAAGGCGCACCTCCTCCAGTGAACGGCGATGGTCGTCATGCGTGCCATGGGAGAAATTCAGACGGACCACATCCATTCCCGCCCCGATGAGTTTTGTCAACGTCTCTACGCCGGACGTGGATGGACCGAGGGTGCAGACGATCTTGCTCTTGCCCTGGTTCTGTGGTTTCATGGATGGTCGTAAGAAAGTGGATTAATCGTTTGTCTTGGCCCGTCGTCCGGTTACGGTTTCATACAGTGCTGGCAGGATGGTCCCTGATGGCCCGCACAGGAATTCGTCGGCACTTCTCGTCATCGGCGTCGGTTCGGTGTTCACTTCAACAAGGAAAGCCCCACGCTGCTTCGCCATCAGGGGAAGCGATGCCGCGGGATAGACGACAGCCGACGTGCCGATGGACAAGAACACATCTGCCCCTTCGGCTGCGGTGACGGACGCCTCCCATTCATCCTCCGGCAGCATCTCGCCGAACCAGACAACGTCCGGCCGGACAATTCCTCCGCAGGCCGGGCAGAGCGGGACCTGTCCCCGTTCAGCGATCACGACATCCGGGCAGATCTTTCCGCACCTGGTACAATAGCTTCGCTCGATATTGCCGTGCAATTCGTGCAGCCTGACGCTTCCCGCCCGCCTGTGCAGGTTGTCAATGTTCTGTGTAACAAGCGTGAATCGTGGAAAGAGGCCTTCCATACGGGCCAGCGCCACATGGCCGGGATTGGGCTGCACCGCGGCGATGATGGTCTTCCTGTGCGCATACCACTCCCATACGAGCGCGGGATTCCTCATGAACGCGTCCATGCTGGCAAGCTCTTCAGGCTTGAACTTTTCCCAGATGCTGCCCGGCCCGCGAAAGGTCGGCACGCCGCTCTCGGCGGAGATTCCCGCTCCGGTGAATGCCACCACCTGACGGGCATGCAGGAGAGCTCCAAGCAGCGGGTCGGAGAATTGGCTTGCCGGACTCATCGCCTGGGCTCCAGGTGCAAATGCATTCCGCGCGGGGCATCGTTCCACCGGGTCGCCCGGTAGCCGCCGTTCAACCAGAGATCGGTCTGGTCGTTGTAATGCTTATGGAAGACCTGTCCTGATTGCCCCGAAGGGAGCACAGAAAAGACCCGTCCGGCCGTTCCCAGATCAAACATCTGCCGGTATGACGCGGCGATGACCGTGGCAAAGGGATCGTTGAGGTCATATTCTCCGCTCATGAGCGCTGTGGATGCGCCACCATACGGGTAGGGACCGATATTGAATATCCTGTCGAGCGGCTTCTTCAGGCCGAACGGATGCTGCAGGGTCACCGTGTGCAGGTCCCCCCATCTCCACATTTTCGTCTCGATCCCGAACCTGGTCCGAAGCGCGAGAACGGCCTCGCGAAGACTCTTCCGTATCATGTCCTCACGCGTCTCGACCACATCCGTCCTGATATCGTCAAACCAGGGCGACGTCCCTTCCTCCACGAGCCTGGTGGTGACACGGATGGGAACGTTGGCCAGGATGAGGAAGTCATGGAACAGGTCTTCTCCCATCTCGTCCGCGTACACATTTCGGAGGAGATGGACATAGAATTCCTGGTACATTGACGTCGCGATGTCCTGCGGAGAGAAAACAAAGTTCCAGTTGCGCAGGTACTCCAGCACCTGTTGTTCCTCGGCGAACCCCAGCACGCTGTCCTTGAACGCCACGAGGATATGCGGGAGCATCTCTTTCGCATTGTACGAGAACATGTCGGTCTGCAGCCGCTGGAAATCATCAAGGGAGAACGCCTCGTCATTCCCGCCGAGTTTCTCCCGAAGCCGGACGATGCGCGATGGGGGCTCCCAGAGATCGGAGATGTAATGCGGATAGGCATCGTCGACAACTTTGTTGTTCGCGCTGGCGACGAAGCCCTCCCGAGGATTGAAAAGGTGAGGAAGCCGGTCGGGCGGAACGAATCCTTTCCAGTCGCTGTCTTTGTCCCAGCCCGGAAGCGGAAGCAACGAACTGCGCCGTGTTCTGATCGGCAGCTTCGCGCCGCACCAGTATCCGATATTGCCGTCGACGTCCCCGTAGACGAAATTCTGTCCCGGCCCCGGAAACCGCTTCACGCCTTCGGAAAACTCCTGCCAGTTGCGGGCTCGGTCCATGAGGAAGAACGCCTGCAGCTGGTCATCCGGCTCAGCACCGGTCCAGCGCATCGATGCGACATAGGGCACCTTCCCCTTCTGCAACATGGTCTGAACATCCGTCACGATGGGGCCATGGCGTGTCAGGCGAATCGTGAGCGACACGCCCGGCTCGTCGCGAACGCTGATCTCTTCCTCCAGAAACGTGATCGGGTGTGACACGCCGTCGAAGATGTACCTCGTGGAGTCCGTGGAGTCAATTTGCTCAGCGAAAAAGTCCGCATCGTCAGCCATGAGGTTTGTCACCCCCCACGCGATCCGGTCGTTCCTGCCTGCAACGACGCAGGGGATGCCGGCGACCGACATGCCGCTCACGTTGAAGTCCGGAGACCGCAACCGCACTTCATACCATTTGGACGGGGCCTGAAGGCGCAGATGTGTGTCGTTGGCGAGAAGAACGGAACCCGTGGCGGATTTGGAGGGCGAAACGGCCCATGCATTGCTCCCTCCCGCGATCGATGCCGTACCGAAAAGGGCCGCATACTGATGCGCGACGTTCAGGTAGCCATCACGCAAGCGGGCGTAAGCTTTCCAGGCTTCCGTCGGGACTGTCGGAGCAACGGTGCCGGGATACGGAGGAGCGATATCAAACGCCTTTTCCAGTCCCACACGATCCGCAATCGCCCCGAAGGTCAGATCGGTCCACCATGAGAGATTCAACTCCCACGCCATCAGCCTGCCGATGATCAGAGTATGAACGGGCTGCCAGGGCTCGGGGTTGTACCGCAACAGGTCAAACTCGACGGGGTACTCCCCTTCATGGCTGGCGATAAACGCGTTCACCCCATCCGAATACCACTGCAACATGTCGCGGGATTCTTTGGACAGGTTCCGTTCCACCTGTTCTGCGATGCGCCTGATGCCCACGATCCGGAACATCCGATCGAACGGCACCGTAAGCTTACCGAAAAGTTCGGAGAGCCTTCCCTGACCGAGACGCCGTGTTATGTCCATCTGCCAGAGACGGTCCTGAGCGTGGGTATACCCCAGGGCAAACATCAGGTCATGGTTGTTCCGGGCTTCAATGATCGGAACCCCGTAGTCGTCCCTGTAGATTTCCACGGGGTCGGCCAGGCCGGCAATGTCCACAGACCCCTCTGTGCGGGGAAAGGACTTACGGATCTCGAAGCGAACGAAGAAAAAAAGGGCAATGGCGAGGACGAGGAGCACGCCCAGCAACCCGATCGTGATCTTGGCACCTTTGCTCATTCAAGCAATATATCTAAAGCCTCATACTCTTGCAACCATTTGGCCACAGATCAAGACATCCGCTTCTCTCCATCTTTGAGCATTTGTGAAAAAAAAAGAGGGCCAGCAATCTCTGCTGACCCTTCATCGATCCACCAACCCTCAGGTCTCTCTCTGGCACCTGACACCCAACACCTGTACCCTGCTCTTAGAACCTGTGCGTCAACGTGAGAATGAACGTGTTGGTTTTGATCTTCTCATCCACGCGCGACGTCTGATCGTAATTCACGCGATAGGTGTCCCACCAGCCGTATGCGTAACCCGCGTCGAGCATTGTTGCCTCACCGAGCTCCAGTCCGAGGCCAGCCGTCAGGTATTTCTGGTCGAACGTCTTGGGATCATCCTTATACGGCGACTGATTGTAGGTGAACCCCGCACGGAAGCGCACGCCCAGGTCAAAGGGCTCGATCTCGGCGCCCCCCCGGAGGTTCATCGCCGGCCTGAAGGTGTTCCGGATCTCCCTGTTCAATCCCTGAATGTCGAGGTCGGAATTTGATTCGGTGAACTCAAGCTGCGTCCAATCGGTATAGTCTACGTCCCCTGAAATCACCAGGTGCCAGAGCATCAACGAAGCGCCGGCGCTGAACACCCAGGGAGTGACCACAGTGTATTCGCCAGTGCCCGGTTCATCGATCGGCCCGTAGCTGGAGTATCCCTGGGGGTCCAGGGTCCAGAAGTAACTCGTGGCCGAGGTACCAAAGCTTTCCTTGACCGAAAACGAAGTCGGCGTCTTCACAGCGAGGCCAAGCCGGAACCAATCCGGCAGGCGGTAGAGAAGGCCGAACTTCGCGTTGAATCCGTCGATATCTCCGTCGATGAATTCGTCTGTCACCAGGGCTTTCATGTCGTAGGGCGGAGCGTACGTCCCCTGTGCCGCCGTTTCCTGGTAGTTCCGGTCATATCGGTATGAGCCGGCGACGTAGGTCAACGTGACGCCCACGGAGAGATTCTTGGCCAGGTCCACCCCACCCCCGAGAGACCAGTTGTTCAGTCCCCCTTTTTCGATCGCCTCTCCCATCTGCGTGACATTGCCGTTAATCGGGCTAATGAAAGTTCCTGTGACCGTGTCGGCGTCGGCCAGTTCGAGCTCCTCGGCAAGGGTGATCTCCTCGGGGTATTTCTCCCCATTCGGAGCCCATGTCTGGATAATGCTGCTGACCGGATTGAACCCTTCGAACCCCATACCCGAAGTGAAATTGCTCTGCCGGTTGTAGCCAAAGGCAAAGACCAGACTTCCTCTGCGGACAGGTACAGGAAGCACCAGGCCGAGTGTGTTCAGATTGGTCGCGCTGCTCGTATACTGTCCCGCCTCATCCGCGTTCCCGTTGAAAGCGGACTTGTCCTTGTTGTTCAGATAGGAGAGTCCGAACGAAAACTCGCCGTATCGTGCCTGCGCAAGGCCGGCCGGGTTCCAGTACAGAGCGCTGAAGTCACTTGCCACCCCGGTATAGGCGTTCCCCATGCCGAGAGAACGCGCGCCGACTCCGATTCCCTGGTTACCGAGCCGCAGGGCGTCTTCGATGAACTGCGCGGACGCATATTGCTGGGAGATGCCCACCGTCACGGCGATAAGGAACCACACCCGGCGCATTTTACTTGTCAACTTCATGACTGCCTCTCGTTTGCAATTGATCTCTTCAGGATCTCACCGTCGGCTGCCACCGCGAGATGAGCCCCCTGAAGTGCTGCTGCCTGACGACCCGCCGCTGTTCCCGCCCCGGTTGCCTCCATCCCCACCGCCCGATGGAGTGCTGGAGGTTGAAGGCGGGGAGGA
>JAGDMJ010000478.1 GCA_017860555.1 Bacteroidota bacterium | reverse complement strand
GGCATCATCTGGGCGTTCAACGACTGGCAGGGCGACCGGCCGTCGCTGACGGTGATGTCGGGAGATCCGTGGATCCACACGCTCGGGCTCGTGAGCTCCGGGCGGGAGAAGCGGTTGGCCTACGAAGCGGTCCGTTCCGTCTTCCACGGCGAGAAGTTCGTGGCGCTGCCCATCGGCGGCAGGGCCTCGGGCGCTCCGATCATTTATGTGTTGGCCGGCTTTGCCGCGCTGGTGGGCATGGCCTACGTCTATAATGCGAGCCGCAGCTTCCGCGAAAAATTCAATCGGTCAATGCTGAGTTCGTACAATTTCTACTCCGACGTGCGCGACCAGCATACCGTGTCGTTCTTGCTATCCACGCTGCTCGGGCTGGTTGTATCGCTCGGGACCGCCATCACGGTGTCGAGCATACTGTTCCACTTCCGCAGCAATGGTTTCCTGGACAATTTTCTCTCGATCGTTCTGATTTCGGATGCCGCAAAGGCGGAGGTGGTCAAGGTGATCTGGGATCCGTTGCAGGCCATCGGATTCCTGACCGGGGCGGTGTTTGTAGGGCTGGTGCTCCTCAGCATCGCGGTCTATGCCGTGCGGGCCTTATTCAAAGTACGAATCTACATGAGCCACGCGTATGCCGTGACCATGTGGTCCGCAGCCCCCCTTGTGGTTTTCATCCTCGTCGGCATGATCCTGTACAGGATCCTCGACAGTCCCGCGTATGTCCTGCCCGCGCTCATCCTTGTGGCCGTCATTCACGTCTGGGTCTTTCTCCGGTTGTTGAAAGGCATGTCGATCGTGTATGACGTGATGCCGCTGAAGATGTACGCGGCCGGCATCATCGTGGTGATCTGTGTTGTTGCCGTGCTGTTTGTGTACTATGATGCCACCGCCTCGGCGCCCATGTACATCTCCTACATGTACCACATGATGACGAACAGTCTGTAGACGGGACAGGTCCGTGCCGCATGTATCTCTCAAAGCTTGAAATAATCGGCTTCAAGTCGTTCGCGCAAAAGGTGAACCTCGCCTTTGACAGCGGGATCTCGGCCATCGTTGGGCCCAACGGCTGCGGGAAGACCAACATCGTCGATGCGATCCGGTGGGTGCTGGGTGAGCAGCGGTACAGCGCTTTGCGCAGCGACAAGATGGAAGACGTGATCTTCAATGGCACGAAGGCGCGCAAGGCTCTCGGCATGGCCGAAGCCTCGCTGGTGATCGAAAATACCAAAGGGATCCTTCCCTCCGAGTATACCCAGGTGACCATCGGACGGCGCGTGTACCGCTCCGGTGAAAGCGAGTATCTTCTGAACAAGACCCCCTGCCGGTTAAAAGACATTCTGGACCTCTTCATGGATACCGGGATGGGCGCGGACGCCTACTCGGTGATCGAGTTGAAGATGGTCGAGGTGATTCTCAGCGACAAGACTGATGAACGGCGCCGCCTGTTTGAAGAGGCTGCGGGAGTCACCAAATACAAGCATCGCCGGAAGGCGGCGTATAGGAAGCTCGAAACCGTCCAGACAGACCTGCTCCGCGTGAACGACATCGTGGCCGAAGTCCAGAAAGCGGTGAATACGCTCGAGCGCCAGGCCCGCCGTGCCGAGCAATACAACGAGGTGCGCTCCCGGCTCCGGACCCTCGAGATCGATCTGATGGAACGGGAATATGCCCAACTGGTCTCCCGGATCGAACCGCTGACCGCGAAACTGGAAGCATTGACCCGGGACAAATCGCGCATCGATGTAGACCTCTCCCGGGGTGAACAGGAAATGGATCAGCTCCGGACGCAGCTCCTGGAATGTGAAAAGCGGGTCGCGGAATCTCAACGCGATGTGAGCCAGCACCGGGAGAAGATCAACCGGGTGGAACAGGGGACCATGGTCGCGGCGGAGCGCATTCGCGCATACCGCGCCAACCTGCAGCGGTTCCAGCAGGAGCAAGTGGATCGAGGACAGCAGCGGGAGCAGGTCGCGCTCTCCCGGGCCAACTTGAGTCAGCATATCGCGGAGCTGGAGCTTCAGGAAGCACGCACCGTGCAGGAGCTTCAACAGAGACAGTCGGAACTCTCGGCGTTCGAAGCGGGGCTGGACCGGAAGAAAAAGGAACTGCAGTCCCTGAATGAACAGACCATCGCCCTGGTGCACGAGATCGCCGAACGGCAGACCGAGCACGACCGGAAACGAGGCCAGGTGGAAAACCTTGCGGGGCGATCCGCGCACGCTGCCGAGGAGATCGCGTCGTACAACGGGGAAATCACGCGGCTGGATGATTCGATCGCGACGCTGACCGCGGAAGATCGGCAGCTCCGCCGGTCGTTTACCGAGGCGGAAATGCGCTACTACGAGGCCGAGGCGAAGAAGAAGGAGCTCATGACGATCGTGGAGGAGCTCCAGCGAAAGGAGATGGAGGCCCGGGCCGAACTTGAGCGCCAACGCTCTCGTATCGATTTCCTCAAAGGGCTCATCGAGAGCCGGGAGGGATTGTCCGAAGGAGCGCGATATCTCTCGTCGACGGAGAAGTGGAAGCCCTCGCGCAACGTCACTGTCGCTGATGCGATCAACGCCGAAGAGCGCTACCGCGCGGCAATCGAGGCGGCCCTCGGCGACCACATGGGATTGATCGTCGTGGACAGTTCCGCGGATGCCGAAGCCGGCATCGTTCTTCTGAAGGCGGATCAGCGCGGCAAAGCGACGTTTGTCTGTCTGGACCGGATGCCGGAGATATCCAGACGGATCTCGCTCCCGTCCATTCCGGGAGTCCTGGGCTGGGCCGGCGACTTGGCCGGGTTCGACCCGGTGTACGAGCCGCTGTTCCGGTATGTTCTGGATCGTGTCCTGGTGGTGGACACGGCGGAAACCGCCCGGCAGGTTGCCGTGGCCCTGTCAGGTATCCGCTGCGTGACGCTGGAGGGCGAGGTCGTGACCGGGATCGGAATTACCCGGGGGGGAAGCCGCCGCATCGATGAAGGAGGCATGATCGGGAAGCATGAGCAGATCGAAGAACTGCAGCGTGGATGCGCGACGGCGGAAAGCCAGTTGAGCGCGCTTTCTCTCTCCCGGGAGGAGACGCTGCGCGAGCATGATGCGATCGACCTGAAACGGCTCACCGAGAGCGTGAAGAGTATCGAGAAGGAAATGAATGGCGTCGAGATGCGGATCGCGCAGCTCGAGTTTGAAAAGAGGCGCGCCTCGGACGTGATCGGGCGGAACAGCGAAGACGTCGAAGAACTC
>JAGDMJ010000477.1 GCA_017860555.1 Bacteroidota bacterium | reverse complement strand
TGCCGTTTTTTTCAATCGTCAATCGTCAATGGGCCTCACCTCAGGGATTTGGTCGAAAATCCGCTGTCGTTGTAGATCAGAAGGTAGCGTTTCCCGTCCAAGGCCGTCTCGAGCGCCACTTCCCCGTGCCACAGTTGGCTCAGGTACCCGAGAGTCTTTTCCGCGTATTCCAGCTGAAGGTCCCGGCCATCGTGATAATGGACGAGATACAGAGTGTGCGTGTGCATGAAATCGGCGTCTTCCACCTTGATGACGGGGACGCTGTTCATCCCGACATTTTTAAGCAGCGTCTCCTTCACCTGCATCCAGCCGTCACGGTCCGCGACATTGCGCACGATCTTCTGGTCTCCCCTCGTCTCATATTCGAACAAGTTCAATTCCCGGACCAGGTCCTCGGTCAAAAACCGCCTCAGGAAGGAAGTGTCGCGGTCCGATACCCGGACCTCAAACAGCTTCTCTTCGCCCGATTCGCTGTTGCGCTGGCCTATGTCCTGCCAGATGGTCAGCCCGATATTGTAAGGATTTAATCCGTTTTCAAAGGGACGAACGACCTGGTTGTGGCGCACGATGAATTCAAGGTGGAGGGCTTCGGGCAGTTCCAGGCTGTCCAGAATCCGCTTGTGCCAATACGTGGCCCAGCCTTCGTTCATGATCTTGGTTTCAATCTGCGGGATGAAGTACTGGGCCTCCTCGTGAACGATCGTGAGCACGTCCTTTTCCCACCTTGACAGGTTAGGATTGTGATCGCGGATGAACAACAGCAGGTCGTCGTCCGGCGCGGGAGGCACCTTATTCAGGTCGGGTGGAGGAGAAGACTCTCGGCGGTGAAGAGATTCGTAGGGGTCGGCCGGAGGGAACGACGACTCAATCAGCACATTGCGCTCTTCTTCGGGAGTCCGCTTTCGAATCGCGAGATTCCGCCGGCACTGCAGGGACACGGCGTGCGCCGCATCCAACAGCCTCTCCACGTTCTCCAGGCCGATGCTTGGATCCTCGATATACCGCCGGACCCGGTCTCCATGCGTTTTGAAGGTGTCGATGGTGTATTCCGCGCGCGTGGTTCGAAAAGTGAAGTTGTTCTTGAAAAAGTCATTGTGTCCGTAAACATGGGCAATGGTCAGGATCTGGAGCAGGAGCGTATTGTCCCGCATCAGATAGGCCAGCGCGGGGTTGGAGTTGATCACCATTTCATAGGGAAGCCCGGAAACGCCATAGTCGTAGAGAGTCTTCTGCTTTTCGTATGTTTTGCCGTATGACCAGTGCGGGTAGTGGGACGGCACCCCGGAATACGCCAGGCTCGAGAGCATCTGGTTGTGGTCGCAGATCTCGAACTGCTGCGGATAGCAGTCAAGCCCGAACTCCGCCGCTCTCTCCCGGATGCGCCTATCCCAGTCTTCAAGCTCCGCCATGTTGTACAGGTTGCTCATTCCGTCCTTGCCCGAAAACCGGGGTCAGGCATTGAAAATTCAATTGTTGAATTTTCAATGCCTGGCCCCGGTTTGCCCCGACGCGGCCCGGTCTTTGGACAAGAAAGTCCTGAAGCTCGGGAACACGTCCTCTTTGCGCTCAATTCGCAGTGCCAGGAAGTTGGGGGCCAAGAGCTTCCGGAAGACCGTCATCATCGAGCTTTCATAGGCGTAGTGTCCGTGCGGCTTGATTTCCCCATACCCGAACAGATTGCATACTTCGCATAATTCCCCGGCCCGCCGCAGCGCCGCGTCGTTGTCTGCGTCGAAATTGTCGCCGTCAGAGCAGTGGAAAGCGTAGATGTTCCAGAGCGACGGGTGGTAGCGCGCCGCGATCACCTCGAGGGCGCGTTCGTAAGCCGAAGAAATCAGGGTTCCCCCCGCCTCCCCCTTGCGGAAAAACTCCTCCTCCGTGACCTCGTTCGCCCGGGCGTGGTGCGCGATGAACACGATCTCCACATTGCGGTACCTGGTGCTGACGAACCGGCAGAGGAGAAAGAAGAAGCTCCTGGCCAGGTACTTCTTCATCGTGTCCATGGATCCGGACGTATCCATCATGCAGATCACCACCGCGTTCGACTCTTTTTTCACATCGGTGGTCACATGGCGGTACACCAGGTCGTCCTCGTGGAACGGGAACCGCTCCCCGGGTTCATCGCCGCCGGTCCTCGCGCGAACGGCGAAGCGGCGCCGAAGCTTTTCCCTGACCGTCCGCCGCTTGTCCAACCGGACGCGGATGCCGACCTGGCGGTATCCCTTTCGCCTGGTCTGCCGTTCCGATTCAACCTGGCGCAGCTTCTTCCGTTCAAGATCGGGGAGTTCGAGGTCCTCGAACATGATATTGACAAGCTCTTCAATCGTGATGTCCGTCTCGTAGTAGTCGACGCCCGGCTGATTGCCCCCTTTGCCATCGCCCTGGCCCTGGCCGCGGCCATCTTCAATCACGTCTCCCGGCGAGACGTCCCCCTGACCCTGGGCCACGCCGCCGGCGTTGTCCCCGTGTATAAAACGATATTCCTTGATTCCCCGAATCGGCACTTTGATGATGCGGCCTCGGTCCCTGCCGATGATGGATTCCTCGGCGATGATGTCGGCGATGTTCTCGCGAATCGATTGCCGCACTTTCTCGCGGTGCCGCATGCGATCACCCGCGGAGCGGTCGCTGTGCTCTGCGTCGGAAGAGCGGTATGGCCGGAAAATCGATTCCCACATAGTGATTCACCCGGACTGCCCCGAATTCCGGTTAGTCCTTCCACAGGTTGTTGGCCGCGTATTTCAACACGACATCCACACAATTCTCACAGTACCCGTTCGAAAGCAGGTTCTGGACCATGACGTTGTACTTCTCGCTCTGGCTCTCGTCCCTGGTGCGCGCCTTCGTCACGATCCGGCTGATGTCCCTGACGGAGGTCATCAGCTTTTTCTCGATCGCCTCCTTCAGCGGCTCATAGCTTTGATAGCTGACCTTCGCTCCCCGGCGGCTGGAAGCCCACAGGTATGCAATCACCTCCTGCCGGAATCCGTCGGCCGCTGACCCGATGATGGCAATCTGCTCCTCGATGGATTTCAGGAATCCTTCGTCCGGCTGCAGCTCTTCCTTCGTGTTGGGATCCTTCACCTTCGTTTTGTTGACGTAGGCTTCGGCGTGGTCCAGGTAGTTCTGAAACAACGATTCGGCCTGCTCCTGGTAGGAGTATACAAATGCTTTCGTGATCTCCCCTTCCAGCATCTCGAGATATTCCTTATGCAGGACGTCCTGCAGGAG
>JAGDMJ010000476.1 GCA_017860555.1 Bacteroidota bacterium | reverse complement strand
GCCGGTTTTCCCATGGGCCATGTTCCTTTGCCACAAATGAACACATATCGAGATCCTACCCTCTCCCCCTGAGTCCCCCTCTCCCTCCCTTTCTTTGAAGGGAGGGAGAGGGGGCGGGGGGAGTAGGTGGGTTCTCAATTTATCATTACCGGCATCCCCTTGATCGTATTCGGCCCCGATGACTGCACCGTCACCATAGTCCCTTTCACCTGCATGTTCACCCCGGCCTCGGTGGTTACGTTCATCCCCTTCGTCTTGTGTTCCATGGAAGCCTCGGACTTCACGTTCATCCCCTTCTCTTTGTAATCCATCGTTGCCTCTTCCTTCACGTTCGTTGCCTTCACCGAATAATCCTGCTTCGCCTCGATCTTGGTGTTCGCCGATTTGAATGTTGAATCCCCCTTGGTCTCAACTTTGAGTGTCGTTGCTTTGATATCAATAGTGCCGTTGGGAGCATGCATGTCGATGCTCCCGTTCTTTGTTGTCATCATGAGTTTCTTGTTCGTGATATCGATGACAAACAGGTTCTCATCTTTTTCATCCGCTATCGTGATGCTCTCTGATCCACTCGCATCGTTCAGCACAATCCGATGGCCGTTTTTACTCTGGATCACGATCTTCGTGTTTTTGTCATCCATGACCAGCAGGTGCCCATTCGTTGTCTGGACCGTGATATTCTGATTCTTGTCATCCATCGTCAGGACGTTTTTCTGGGTCGTGACGATTTCTACTTTGTCGTCTTTGTCATCCAGCGCCAGCTGGTGGGCATCCGCGGTCTTCAATGAGATCAGGGTGTCGCCCGATTTGTCCTCCATGATCATTTCATTGCCCGCGGCGGTGCGGATGACGTTCTGGGACTTGTTCTGTGCTACGACGGGAGATTTTTTCGTCGGGTTCGGAGCGGTGCCGAGCCCGAGCGGGCGGTCGACATTTCCATCAATGCACGCCCAGACCATCTCCGCACCCTCGAGTACAGGGAAGTGCATTCCATAACCGGTGCCGCTGTACGGCTGTGCAAGGCGGATAGGTCTCGAGGCGGCGCCGTTCCCGGCGCTGCTCAAATCAAATGGCATTTTCACATTGTAGCGACCCTGGTCGTCGATGTGGGCATATTGCCCTCCAGCCGTCTCCACTTTGGCCGTCAGGATGCCGGGTATTCGCGGCTCCGGCGTGTTGCGCGACGGGCGGTACTGCACGTCCGCAGGGATGCAGGTGAAGTCGTTGCGATATGACGACTCGCTTTCCCCTACTCCCATCCCAGCGCCCTGAGAGCCAAGGTGGTTCACGCGCGTGAGGAGGTAGTCTCCGTCCAGATCACTGCGATAGTGATCCTTGAGGGTGAACTTGTACCCGCTTCGAATCGCGACACAGTCGCTCGCCCCCATCATCGTCCTGCGCTTGCATTCGAGCTCTTCGTTCCGGATCTTCGCCAGACAGTTTCCTTCGGAGGAATCCTTGAAGTGTTGTCCGTACTCATAGTACATGCCGGGCATACCGGTATTGAGCTGTGACTGCGACATCAACGTGGTCTCCGGCGTACGATAGTTGTAGTCCTTCAGCACCACCTTTCCGGTAACGATTCGTTCGCGACAACTGAATTCGGAAACGGTCTCGACATCGCCCTCAGCTTCAAGTCCGGCACCCGTGTGGAATGTTATCGTGCTCTCACCGTCGATCATGGCATGCCCGCTCCGATCGTCGACTATCACCAGAATGTCATTGTCGCCATCCTGCTCAAAGAAGAAGTACATGCCTTCATGTTCCATGAGCCGTGAAATGAAATTATAGTCAGTCTCCCGGTACTGGACGCAATACTCGCGCGGCTTGTAGCTCCCTTTTAGCGCGAAGCGGAAGTCCTGAGGGGACAGCCCGGAGTCTTTCAGCACTTTCGTGATTATGTCCTGCACCGTCATGTTCTGAAACACGCGGCTCTGGTAGTTGAGCGTGAGCAGGTAGGCGCGGGGCACGAGCGTCGCGCGGTAGGCCACCCAGTCGCCCGTCCGCCCCCGCTGTTCGAACTCCACCACATACCCGTTGATCTTGACCTCGTCGTCGTCAGGTATTGCCGTGAAGGTTGCTCGTTTGTACATGACGTCCGCAAAGTCAATGTCTTCCTTTCCCGACACGAGGTTTATGTCGAAACGGAAGAGATTGGAGACCGACTCCTGCCCCACAAAGTCTGTAACCTGGAGGGTCTCAGGCGCCAGCGACGGGGTTCCGAAAAAAAACCGGGCAAGGTTTGCATCACGTTGTGCCATTGTGGTTCCTCTTCTTCTGCATGTGTGCCTGCACTGTATAAGATTGATCACGAATTCACGCGGGCGTCGGCCGAGCCGGCCCCGGGGACGACGGGGTGGTACTAGGTCTTTGGCTTGGCACAGACGTCAGGTTCCGGAAGAGGACCCCCGATCGGGTCACCTGGCTTCGGGGCGATTCCTCTCTTTATTATGCGCCTGCGCGCATCCCACGAGACAGACCACCGAACACCATTCGAAAAGCCACAGACCTGAATGCCGAGGCGATTCGCGAGAGACTGGAAAAAGGAACGCGACTGTCCACCTCCGATATTGCAGGCGTAGAGGATCAGTTTGCCGTCGGAGCTGAAATACTGAGCCACACTCCCCACCGTATCCATTGCATCCTTACCGAGCACCTGTCCTCCACCGAATTTCAGCTCTGCCCCGGAGCCATGACCGAACCAGAGCACCCGGTCAAGCCGGCTCCTTCCCCCCTGTTTCTGAATCGCCACGACAAGCTGCTTCCAGCTGCTCACCGCGACTGGTCGTGACCTGCCTGCTCGCCTGGCCGCTTCCTCCCTGAAGTCAACGCTCCAGGGCCACCAACGCTGACAGGGGTTTTGCGGGTCACCTACCTGCAAGCCCGTAAGCACCTCTCCGGAAATCACCCTGGTTTCAAAAGCGTCTCCTTTTGCACCGCATCTGTTGCTGGCAGCGCTACTGTGGTAGAAATCGCCGTACCCGGCGGCATATGTTGAGAGGACGTTCATGTTCTATCCTTCTCACAAGAAGGCGTAAACAAAATCCCCCTTGTCATCCATCCCCAGCGTCAGCTTCGACGGCATCTTTTCTTCTGCCATTTTCGCCAGCATGGCCTTGGCCACCTCCGGAAGCACCGTCCGGTCAATGATGAAGTCGATGTTTCGTGCACCGGTGTCAATCTGGGTGCACCGCTCCACGATCGTGTCAGCTACGACCTTGTCGTACCCGAAGT
>JAGDMJ010000007.1 GCA_017860555.1 Bacteroidota bacterium | reverse complement strand
CGCTGCGCGAGGGAAAACGCGTCATGGCGGAAGGCGCGCAAGGCGCGCTGCTGGATATCGATCACGGCACGTATCCGTTCGTCACATCGTCAAACCCAACCTCGGGAGGTGCTTGTACCGGTCTTGGCATCCCCCCCACCGCCGTGGACACGGTCGATGGCGTCGTCAAGGCGTATTGTACCCGGGTGGGGGAAGGCCCATTCCCGACCGAGCTCAACGATGCCACGGGCGAGCAACTGCGGAAGCTCGGGCACGAATTCGGCGCCACCACCGGACGCCCCCGCCGCTGCGGCTGGTTCGACGCGGTCGCGCTCAAGTACTCCGCCATGATCAACGGGATCGACCGGATCGCCATCACGAAGCTGGATGTCCTGGACAGCTTCGACGAGATCAAGGTCTGCATCGGCTACGAGTACAAAGGCAAACGATTGAAGAGTTTCCCGACCGATCTGGCCTCGCTCGGGAGCATCACGCCGGTGTACGAATCATACGAAGGATGGAAGACCCCGCTTCCGGACCTCAGAACGTTCGGCGACATTCCCCGCAATGCGCGCAAGTACCTCGAAGCGCTCGCGCATCTGACCGGCACGCGGCTCTGGCTGGTCTCCGTCGGGCCGCGCCGCGACCAGACCATCCATAGCCCCGAACTGCCATGAAAGGCACTGCCACCAATTTCAAGATCGCCCTGCTTGTCCTGGCAACGGCAATCGTGGTGGGCATGCTGATCTACTCTCACCAAATCACCGAGCAGCTGCTCGCCCGCGAGCGGCAGATCGTGGATCTGTATGCCAAGTCCTACGAGTATATTACCAGTGAGACCTCGGGAACAGGGGACCTGAGCTTCCTCTTCGACGAGGTTGTCCGCACCGTCGACTTCCCCGTCATCCTTTCCGACGCGAACAACAACCCCATCTACTCCAAGAACCTGGATGACAGCTTGATGACCCGGGAGGAACGGTTGGCATACGAGCACAGGATGATCGAGGAAATGGACAGCCAGAACACGCCCATACGTATTGCCCTGAACGACACACTCGTCCTGAACTATGTGCACTATGGCGAGTCAAGACTGGTGACGGACCTCCGCCGGCTCCCCTACCTGGAGATCGTCTTCGGAGCGGTGTTCATCCTTGTTGCCTATATCGGCTTCAGCTATATCAAGCGGAGCGAACAGAGCAACATCTGGGTGGGAATGGCAAAGGAAACCGCCCATCAGCTCGGGACTCCCCTGTCGAGCCTCATGGGATGGATGGAACGGGCAAGATCACACGCAGGTGACAGTCCCGATCTCCTTGAGACGATCACGGAAATGCAGAACGACGTGGAGCGGCTGAACAAAGTGGCGGCGCGCTTCTCGAAGATCGGTTCAACCCCCAACCTGAAGGAAGAGAACCTGACCGAGGTCATCGAGGGAGTGATCCAGTACATCTCCAAGCGTATTCCCAAAAGCGGCCGCAAAGTCGAGCTCCTCGTCGAGACCCCCGGCGAATTTCATGCGCATATCAACCGCGAGCTGTTCGAGTGGGTGATCGAGAACCTGATGAAAAACGCGCTCGACGCCATGGAAGGTCCCGCGGGTAAGATCTCCTTTTCCCTTTCCCAAAATGGGCAGCGGACAACCATCGACGTCACCGACACGGGAAAAGGAATCGATCCGAAATACCACAAGGAGGTGTTCCGTCCGGGTTACAGCACAAAGAAGAGGGGATGGGGCCTCGGCCTGAGTCTCTCGCGGCGCATCATCGAGAATTACCACCAGGGGAAGCTGTACGTCAAGCAGAGCCAGGTGGGAACTGGAACGACATTCAGGATCAGGCTGGTCAGGTGACAGCCCGCGGTCCGGGCGCTTCTTACGCCAACACCCCGTCCAGCATCTCCTCCGTCAACTTCTTCGTGAACGTGTTCTGCTGGCTCACATCTTCCACTTGATCGTGCACCCCATTGAGTGCGTTTCCGGCTCAGCGACCGGCTTGCCGGCCAGCACCGCGTCAACAGCCTCCTCCAGATAGCGCCGCTTCACCGCGGAAGGATCCTTGTAGTTGTCATCCATCTTGCCGTGGTACTGCAGATGCAAACCCACTTTTCCGGAGAGCGCCCCGAAGACGAAAAACTCCGGGGTGTGCGTGGCATCGAATGCCTCCGCGACTTCCTGGCTTTCATCGCGAACATAAAGAAAGTTGAACTTTTTCTCGGCAGCACGCCTGACCATCCCGTCGAAGTCATCGTCAGGATGATTCTCCGTCTCGTTCGAATTGATCGCGACCATCGTGACGCCTTGGGGGACGTACTCCATCTGAAACTTGATCATGCGGTCTTCATAGGCCTGCACGTACGGACAGTGATTGCACGAGAACACCACCACGACCGCCCTGGCGCCGGCAAAGTCGGTCGACTTCACCATGCGCCCGTCCGTCGACGGGAGCGGGCCGAACGACGGAAGGGGTGAACCGATTCGGAGCCCGGATCCTGCCATGCTGTTCACTTCTCCCCGAGGATCGGCGCCTTGCCAAGCACGTCCTCGATGCTCATAACGGTGATTGGACCGAGTTTCAGCGCTTCAATGTTCTTTTCGATCTGGGCCCTGTCCCCCACGACAACAATTTCAACCTTCTCAGGATCAAGATATTTCCTTGCGACACGCTGGACATCCGCCTGCGTCACTGCCAGAATGTGCCCGATGTAGCCATTGAAGTAATCGTCGGGGAGGCCATAGATCACCAGCTCTTCGAGGTGGCTGCTGATCTCCGCGACGCTCTGGAATTCACCCGGGAACGAAAGCGCCACGTAATTCCTGGCCCTGTCCAACTCCTGCTGAGGCACGAGTTCCAGAATGCCTCTCAGCTCCTTGAAGAATTCGATCAGCGACGAATCGGTCACGGCGGTCTGGACGGCCGCGCTGGCCAGGAACGGCCCGGGAAGAGGACGGAAATCGAAGCGCGTCCCGGCGCCGTAGGTGTAACCATGCTTCTCCCGCAGATTCTGATTGAGCCGTGAAGAGAAGGATCCTCCCAGGATCGTGTTCATGACGGTCAGCGCATAGTAATCGTCCGTCATCCGTGGCACCCCGATCCGCCCAATGCGGATCTCCGACTGCGGCGCCCCGGGCTTGTCCACCAGGATCACCCTGCGCCCGGAAACCTGGTTGATTTTCGGGAGCGATACAGTGGACGGCGTGACATTTTTCCAGTTCCCGAATGCCTTCTCGAGCTTCGGCAGGACCGTTTTCACCGTGACGTCGCCCACCACGATCAATGTGGCATTGTTGGGACCGAACGAGCCCCGGTAGAAGCTCTTGACATCGGCAGGGCTGAAAGACCGGAGAGCAGCCTCGTCGCCAATACTGTGCCGTCCATACGGATGGTCACCGTAGAGCGCGCGGTTAAAGGCCACGGAGGAAAGCGCCCGCGGCTCATCCCGCCACTGCATCAACGTTGTGAGGCGTTCCGTTCTCTTTCGCTCCAACTCCGCAGCGGGAAACGTCGGACGCAGCGTCACGTCGGCCATAAGCGCAAGCGCCGAATCCAGTCGCGCGAGCGGCGTGTGAAGCGCAACCGCCGTCGTATGCTGTCCGGCGGAGACGTTCAACTGCGCGCCAAGGAAATCAATCGCATCGGCAAGCTCCAGGGCGTTGCGTGATCCGGCTCCTTCCATCATCAAGGCCGCCGTCATGCTGGCAAGCCCGCCTTTCCCCGCCGGATCCTGCACGGCTCCTGTCTTTACGACGAGGTCCAAGTGTACCAGAGGGACCTCATGTTTTTCATAGAGAAGAACATGAAGGCCGTTGGAGAGCTTCAGGTGCTGAACCGGCTTCAGTGTGAGCGCAGGCGGCGGACCGAGCTTCGGCGGCTGACTCCGGTCAGGATGCTGCGCGTGTGCGGGTAAACCTGCGAGACTTGCTAAAAGGAGGATCGATAGACAGAGGGATTTCATACTGGCTCCGACTAGTTTTATGGGGCCTTCTTTTATTGGCCACAGATGAACACAAAAATTAGAATTGTGGGTACACAGTTGCACACAGATTTGTGAGGAACACAGATGGTGTTAATCTGCCTTGCGAATTCTGCGTTCATTTCCCCGCGCCAAGTTCTTGCTTTCCCATTGGCACAATGCTCAACACAACGCTCCCGGCATCGCGCAGATAGGTCTGGGCGACCGCACGGACATCACCGGCATCGATCGCCTTATAACGGGCAAGGTCCTCGTTGAAGAAATCCGGGTTGCCCGTGCGGACGAAGTAGGCATTCAACTGATCCGCTTTCCCTCCAAAGCCCCCGATAGCTTCCAGCCTGTTGAGAAACGAGGCCTCAAACTGATTGATGGCCCGCTGCACCTCACGCTGCGCCGGAGGTTCGTGCCTGAGTCGTTCGATCTCCTCCTGGATCACCTTTTCGATCTCGCTCAGCGTGTGGCCGCTGCGCGCTGTAGAAACGATCTGGAAGGTCGAGGCAAGCTGCGAAGAAGCCTGATAGGCGTACACATCCTGTGCGATCTGCATTTCGTATACCAGTCTCTTGTATAAACGCGAGGTCTTCCCTCCTGCCAGGACGTTGGCCAGGATATCCAGTTCGGCATCGCCGGGGGTGAACGAGGGCGGAGTCAGCCAGGAAAGATACAGCCGCGGCAGCTGCACCTTGTCTTCATGAACCAGCCGCTTCTCCTGTGTGATATACACCGCCTGCGCGCTCAACGGGGGAACTGGCGGCCCAGGCTTGACGTCGCTGAACCATTGTTCCACCATGGCTTTCGTCTTCTCAGGATCGATGTCGCCTGCAATCGAGAGGCTGGCGTTGTTGGGCCCGTAGTACTTTTTGAAGAACTCCACCACATCTTCGTAGCTTGCCGCCGAGAGATCCTCCTGGGAACCGATGGTGGGCCAGTGATACGGATGATCCGGGGGGAAAAGATTCTCGTCGATGATGATCGACGCCATCCCGTACGGACGGTTCTCGTATGACTGGCGGCGCTCGTTCTTCACAACGGCGCGCTGGGCATCCACCTTTGCCGGGGTCATCGCGTCCACCAGGTACCCCATCCGGTCCGATTCGAGAAAGAGCGGGAGCGCGAGGGCGTTCATCGGAGCATCTTCGTAGTAGTTTGTCCGGTCACTGGTGGTCGAACCGTTGTTGTTCGCGCCTGCGGCCTCCAGCCATTCGTCGAATTTTCCCTCGGGTGCGTGAAGCGATCCCATGAACATCAGGTGCTCGAACAGATGCGCGAACCCCGTCCGGCCAGGCTTCTCCCGGCCCGACCCCACGTGATACCAGCAATTCACCGAAACCATCGGGGTCGTGTGGTCTTCATGGAGGATCACGTTGAGGCCGTTCGGGAGCACAAAACGCGTATACGGCACCGAGATCCTCACCTCCTGTGCCATTGCCATCGATGACACAAGGACGACCAGGAACAGCAGGCGTTTCATTGTACCTCCACTGAAGTGATTGTATCGAAGGGGTTTGCCACATCTTTGGACGAGAGGGGAACGGCCCCCACCCGGAGAACGGTTCAAGGATCGTAGTCCGCCATCAACGCGGGCTCAATATCCAATATACGAAAATAACAGACGCGGGTTTCAGCGAGATTGGCGAAGCATATGCAGCTGCCACAATTCGCGGTCGGTCATATGCATGAAGGGATAGAGCGCCAGCTTCCCCGTCTTTCCGATGCTCTTTTCAAGGTACTGCAGTTCCTGGAATGCCTCAGGAACTCCGGGTTCAGGAGGAACCTCGAAGCCTGCCTCCCGCATGAGGATGATTCCCTTTGCCTTGACCGAGAGTTCCGCATGGATGCGAAGCATGCACAGCATGTCCGCCACGACCTCGCCGGGGAAATTCTCCTGCAACGACTTCAGGTATGACCCGACCTTGTTGTCCATCAGGTTGCCGGTCGTCGTCATCTCCAGCAGGTCGCGGTCTGTGTCAAATCCTGTCCCAAGCCATTGCCGCGTCGACCGCTCGCTCTGGCTGAAGACCACGACCATAACCGCGGGGAGAAGGATGAGGATGGCGACCGTGGTCAGCGACGGAGAGATGAAAAAATGATTGAAGAGCGAATGAAGCAGGGCCGATCCGATAAGCCCGGGAAGAAGGGCCACCGGGAGGCTTCTTCCCCGGTCGACCAGGGTCTTTGTCGTGATCCCCACGATCGCAGTCGCCGCGCCGTGCATAAGGGCGGTGCCGAAACCCCGGATCACCCAGAGATAAAGATCCGCACCCGGGCGCGAGAAGAGGTAATACGCATTTTCCACAAGCGAAAAGCCGGTGCCGACTGCAAATCCGAAGATGGCCGCATCGACCAGAAACCCGATCCGGTGCAGCCGCAGGAGATAGACCAGGTAGGCCGCCTTCAGGATTTCTTCCACGGCGGGGGCGACATAGAGCGAAAGGACCGCCCGCTCCTGCAGCAACTCGGACAGGAGCACACCGTTGAGCGACATCGCGGCCAGCGCCGCCACGCACCCTGCCGCGATTGCTCGCAGTACGACCGTGGGTTTGACCAGCTTGAAGCTGTCAAGATAGATGAGCCCTGATAAAAACGCGAGCACTGGAAGGAGGCTGACAAGGACCTTGACGAAAAAAATGCCGCTCATAGGAGCTTGAGTGAAAACATGAATTCTCCTGTCGGATGCCGGCCTTCCATAGCCGCCCGGGCATAACCGAATGAGAGCGTGGAGTTCAGATGGGAGAACAGCACAAGCTTGAAATCGATCTGCGCACCCGCATTCACGACCCGCTGCTGGTCCGGCTTGCTGTCCGGGTTGGTTACCAGCAGAGACGAGAACAGGGCCAGGCGGGTCCAGGTGCAGTAAAAGCTCGGAAGACCGAGCTGCCGGAAGCGAAGAGGAGGAAGATCCCACTCAAGCATGGCTTTCCCGAACGTTGTTCCGCCCGCAGCGTTGATTTCAATCCCTGGGAAGCTGTAGAATTCTCGGTAGCGTTGCACGTTCTGATAGTCCACCCAGTTGTTGCCGAACCCGCCGAAGTAAAAGTTCGCAAGCGAATTGTCCCGCGCCCCGGGAGAGTATCCGGCGGAGCTCCGGAACCAGATCGTGGAGTGGTCGAAAAGAAACTGGCCGCCGACATCCAGCCCGGCCCAGAAGTGCGGGAAGGCTCCCTGGACGGACAGCCTCGTGGAATTGTTGAACGCACAGATGATGCCCTGTTCGTCCTCCACCGCGCCGAGTGTCCGCGTCAGGTATGAATAACGCAGGCGGCCGCCCACCGAGAAGAAATGATCGATCGAGGAGGCAATGTTCTGGAATTCGGGGAGAACCTCCAGGCCACCATAGCCATAGAAAGAAAGCGAGTACTCCAGCGTGGTGGGTTTATCGAAGATCAGATGATCGTCAACCCGGATACCTGCCGAATACCCCTTGCGGCTCGATTTGGTCGGCCCGAAAAGATCATAGAAGTCCGTCCCGTTGTAACTCCCGCTGATTTTCCACTGCCACCATCGGAATTCCGTCGCGAAGTGGAATCTTTCGTCCTGCGGGACGCCTGGTTGCGGAGTGTAGGACGCATTGAGCGTGAGACCGTAGATGCTCAGATAGTCCTGAAAACCAGCCCGCGCCCCGATGGCGGTGTAGTCCTTGTATCCCTCCACCATCGGATACACGGAGGAAAGATTGAGATGTGACAAGCCGTTGTATTCTCCGGCATATGTCCTCAGCGTATCAATATCCACGGCAGACGGAGGGGCAAGTTTCCAGTCGGCCACGATCGGATGCTTGTCGACGACCTGCTGCCCGAGATACTGGATGGCGCTGACATCTTCCAGGTCTCCATTGGCGATCTTGACCGGCAGGAACCCCTGGCCCGTGTAACGAAAAGCGATCAGCGAATCGGCTGACAGTGGCAGCGGCCGGAACAATCCGGTTTCGGTGTTCGTGACCCAATGCATGTGTTTGGAGTCGAAGTCATAACGCACGACGTTGGACACGCCGGTCAGGTACGTCGTGCCGAAGAGCGACTTGCCGTCCGGGGAAAAGACAAAATTCTGGGGCGAGTTATTCTCGAACTCGTACAGACCGTCAAACGATGCATTCCCCCGGGCCAGACTGTCCAGGCTCATCATGATCAATCGCTGCCTGCCATTGATCTCGATCAGCGTTGCACTCAGCCGCTGTCCGTCGGGAGAGATATCCAGGTCAAAAAGGTCCTTGCCGTACTCCAGTTCCACCACGTCGAACCAGGATCGGTACGGGTGCGGAATACGCACGATCTTTGAAAGGCCGTTGTGATGCTGGATCCCCCAGAGCGACGAATCGCGCCGGTTGAAAACGAGGTCTCCCACCCTTGCGTCGCTCAGGAGCTCTTCCTCATCCCCCGTTCGGACATTGAGCACGTGCAGGTCCCGCCAGGATGAGCCGTTGTGCGTCGTGAAGAAGAGAGAACCGGTGGACGAATCGTAGGCCGTGGACGAGACATAATAGAGTGCCGGCCCCGTCACTTTGCAGAGCTGCTCTTCAGCACCGGTCCGCAAATCGATGGCAGCGATGTGCGCGCTCTTGCCGGGGTAGTTCACGGCAAGGTACAGTTTCCCGTTGTCGGTGAAAGATCTTGATACAGAACCGAGAGGTTCGGGTGCGATCGCCCGGTAGGGCGTCACGGGATAGCGATGGATGGAATCCAGGTTTGCTTTTTGCCATTGATGCTCCCAGTCTACCCAGCGCTCCCACTCCTCGGTCAGCGGTCGTCCGAAGACATGCTCAAACTGCGTTGCAAAGTAGCGCTTGCTGTCGGCACTCCGGTTGAACCACTGCAGGACTTTTTCCGGGGTGTACTGGTATGCGAGATAGCTCACAAAGCGGGTGCCGTAGAGGTAGGCGTTCGCCCCGATCTGGAAGTCAATCGTGGTGCCTTCCGACTCCAGTCCGACATAATCATAGAAGTAGCTGCTGTCATGCACCATGGTCCGGAAGACCATTTCGTCGTATCCCCCGAGGACGCGGCCGATCCCTCCCGCCATCCAGGTTTCCAGGAACACGGCAATTCCTTCATGGTACCAGCGCGGGGAATACCAGCGCGGACTGGTGTACAGGGTGTAGATCATGGTGATCGGATTGTCGGGCTCAGGGGCTACCTTTCCAAAGAAGATTGAACGGAAGAAATTGTCCACTCCCGTTGCTTTGTCCGTCGCTACGACATGCACGAGCTCATGATTCATCACCCAGTTCATGCGTTCGTTGGTCGGAGAGGTCTCATAGGTGTAGTCGTACGGCTCGATCCCGATGCTCAGATAATTCCAGGGAATCGTGTTCGTTCCTCCGCTTCCGTAATCGTTGAAATCATGGAGCAACGTGGTAACGTTCTCTGTGGGGGTGTAATCGAAAAGGCGTCGGTGGAATTGCAGAGAATTCTCAAAGCAGCGGGCCAGGTGAGGGACAACATACGCATGGGCCTTGTCGAGATAGATCAGCTGCAGGTTTCGCGTGTGATAGGAGTACAGCTGCGCCTCACCGGAGCGGCATACAAGAACAATGAGAACGCACACGAGCAGGAGCCGGAGTGGAAGACTCTTCATGTCGGGGGCCGTTGTGATCGGAAATGAACAACGGACAGAACAAATCGAAGCTCACCCCCGTTCCCCGGGATTGCCCCTGGAAACGAGGGTGAGCTTTGTTGGCAATTATGGGTGGTTACTTTCCAGCGGATGGCTTCGCTTCAACGCCTCCCTTCGCGTCAAGCCCTTCTTTCCCCTTCAACTCCGCTTTGCCTTCAAGGGATTCTTTCCCTTCCAGGCCTTCTTTACCACTGAGACCCTCTTTCCCGCTTAGCCCTGCTTTTCCGCTCAGGGATTCCTTGCCGCTTAGGCCTTCTTTCCCGCTAAGACCTTCTTTACCGCTCAGGCCTTCTTTCCCGCTAAGACCTTCCTTCCCGCTCAGACCCTCTTTCCCGCTCAGACCCTCTTTCCCGCTCAGACCCTCTTTCCCACTGAGGCCCTCCTTGCCTTCAAGGGCGCTTTTCTCGGCAAGGGCAACTTTCTCGCCCAGGCTCCCGATCGACGCCTGCATAGCAAGCACTTCCTGACTCCCGATGTTCGACTTGCTGGCAACGGCACCCTCAACTTTATTCCTCAGGTCCGCCGTCGCGCTCAGAACTTCACCGAAGGCAGCTTTGCCATACGCCTGTTTCCCATCGAGCGTGGCCTCGGCCATGTTGTTTACTCGTGCCGCTGCACTCAAGAGCTCACCGAGGGCTTTGTTGTCTATCCCCTTCTGCTTCCCAAGCGCTTCTGCGGATTTGGCAAGCGAGGAGGCTGCGTTCTTCAGTTCGGTCGCGTCCGTCATGTCGGCGATAGCAAATTCCGCGGAGGCAGTCTCCACGCCTTCCAGCATCACATCCTTGTCCGTGATCTGTTCCGACCGGTATTTCTTTGCGGCTCCGATCGTCCCCTGCGTGTCTTCACTGTCTACCGGGGGATAGAACAAGGAAAAATACGTGACTGCGACGATCGCAACTAGGGCAACCGCGATCAATATTGCGACCCGGGGGTTGCGGGCAGGGTGTGTTGCGTTGGTCTCCATGGTGGCCTCCTCGTGATGGTGAAGTGACTAGAATCAATTCTTCTATATTTGAAATACACTGTCCGGAGGAAAAAGTTGGTGAAAAGTTGCCCCCCGGAAGAAAAAAATCATTCAATTTTCCTGAGAGCCAGCGAGCGTTCATACAGCATGCTTCTGCCGGAAATAACCTGAAAACGCACGTTTTGAGCAGAGGGCTGCTCGGGGGCAAAGAAGGCGCTGAATCTGCCGCCACCTTCCCCCACCTCCAACAAGCCTTCGCTCTGCGTCAACGTGCCGGGGAATTCCTTGCCCAATGTGACTCCCTTCAATTCCGTGCCGATGGGATTGAACAGGAACCGGACCGTGACCTCCGGCCTCATTGTGAGATCCACGCGCATAACGCTCATGGTGCTGGAATATTCGGTGATGATCCTCCCTTCCACCCCATCGCCGCCGATTGCGGCGTCTTCCGCGGTCTGAAGCGCCTCGGAAGAGGAGCCAAAGAGCGTACCGGAGGCATCCCGCACATCGATCGACGGAGGGGCGGCAACGGCAAAATACAGGATGACCAGCAGGACTCCAGCCAGCACGCCGCCGCTGAACGCAAAGCCGAGCCTGGGAAGCGGCCGTGCCGGAAACATCCAACCGATGAGGCCAACCCTGGGCTCGGGCTTCCTCGCACGCACCTGCCGCGCCGGAATCGAACGCATGATGCTCTGTTTGAGCCCCGTGGGGGGGTCAACGGACGGCACCGAAGAAAGCGTTCGCTCAAGCTTCCTCAAACTCTCAAGCAAATCCCTCGCTTCCGGGTTTCTCCCAAGTTCCTGACGGAGAAACTCGCTCTGATCGGGGGTATTCACCCCATCCACTTCTCCGTTGATCAGCGCCACTATCTTTCTGTCAATCATCGAACCGCACTCCTTTCTGCACCAAGATTTCTCGCATTTGCATCCGCGCGGAGAAGAGGCGAGATTTTACAGTTTTCACCGGAATCTCGAGGATCTGGCTGATATCGGCATACGGAAGCTCCTGCAAGTGCTTCAGCACAACGACTGTCCGATAGTCAACGCTCAATTCCATCAAAGCCTCCTCAATTTGCGCGCTCGCTTCGTCCCGGGCTATCTCCCGGCTCCCATCCGCGTCCTCTGCCGGCGTATCCTCGCTCAACGGCTCCTGGAACTTCCTTCCCCGGAGAAAATTGAGCGTTTCGTTGACGGCGATGCGGTAGAGCCAGCTGAAGAACTTGCGTCCCGGCTTGAACGATGAGAGCCCCTCGTAGGCTTTGAGCAACACAGACTGTGTAATGTCCTCGGCATCCGCATACTCCTGTGTCATGCGCAGCGCCAGATTGAACAGAGGCTTCTGGTATTTGTCGACCAGCACCTCAAATGCGCCACGATCTCCTCCCATGCACCGTTTGACAAGGATTTCATCGTCCTGTTCTGACATAAGTACACGCGGCGAGGAAAAAAGTTGGTGGAAAAAAGCAGGTCGACCGTTCAGGTCGGCTGTGTTTGATTGTGGACGGGCACCCCGGGCCGGCAGAGTGTCAATCGGATCCGCACCGGAACTCCTTGCTTGCGTCCGGAGCTCCGTCCCGGAACGGCGGGGCGATCCACTCGGGCTCCTAGCTCATCTTGAGGGGCGGGTTCTGCCCGTCGTCGATCTGGAACACCAGGTCAAACCGGGCAATGTGGAACACGTCACGCACAAGCTTGTTCATATGAATGAGGATAAGACTCTTTCCCGACGCGCTCAGCCGCTTCTGGGTTTTCAGCAGAACCCCTAACCCGGCACTGGAGATATACTGCAGATCGCTGAAGTCAACCCGGCAGGTGGCCGTTACCCGGTTGAACACCGCCTCTGCCTGCTCCACCCGAGATGCATCGAACCGTCCTGAGAGATGGATCTCGCCGTCGTCGCCCACTGTAATGCCGAACATATTTCAGGTCTCGAGAGTTTTCACAAATGTGATCGTACTTTGTCCCTCCCCGTATTCATACGTCACCGAATCCAACAGTTCCCTGGATATGTGGATTCCCAACCCTCCCACAGGGCGTTCCTTCAATGAGGCGGACAGGTCCGCGGCGGGGGCATTGGTGACGTCGAAGGGACGCACCCCCGTGTCGACCATCCGGACCGTAAGCCGATTAGCTTCACGTTCCACGCTGATCGAAACGCCATGGTCACCCTCCGGCTCATACTTCACCATATTGGTGAAGAACTCCTCCACCGCAAAGTTCACGGCATAGGCGCTCGCGGGATCTGACCCGCAGGCCGCCAGCGCTTCATCCATGAAGTTGAAGACTTCATCAAGCGAGGCAAGGGCCCGCCTGAACATTCGTTCCATGCACCGGGTCGTCTGTTATGCGCTTATTTGAAGCTCTTGATCGCTTCCTCGCGGCTATCCCTCACGTCAAAGACAAGCGTGAGCTTCGTGATGACGAAAACGTTGTTGATGTTGTTGTTGATGCCGCACAGCTTGATCTGCCATCCCTTACGGGAGTAGCTGGTGTGCGCCGAAACGAGGACCCCGATCGCAGTGCTATTGAGATAGGTGACCTTGCTCAGGTCGATGATGAGTTTTTGATACTCGCGGTCCACGAAACCGGCGACCGCCTGGCGCAGCTCAACGGTCTCATCGCCTCCAACCAGACTTCCTTTGACTTCAATCAGGCCGATGCCGTTATCGAGAGTGGATGTCTTGACTGCCACGCTACCTCCTTATGGGTGTGATGGTGTAACAATGAACCCGACTGTATTGTTCGCCGGAACCAAAAAAAAGGAACGCCCCGGGAGATCCTTCCTGCGGATTTGCCCCGGGGCGTTCGTACGTGTCCCTCATCGATTTCACCGTTTTGCATTGATCCATTGACTGACCTCAATGATTCAATGTCGCGATGGCCAATCGTCCAGCCAGGCGCCCCTGCGATCGGACTCGATTGAGAGGGCGCCTCAGTTCAAGCTCGCCGGGCCAGATCAGCCTTCGCCGGTCATTAAGAAGAGCGGTTTCATCTCGAAGCTCCGGTAGTGCGGACGGAGCCTCTCGATATTGTAATGGTCCCTGATATTGACCACCTTCTTCGACGCCGTCACCGCGTCAATCGGGACGTTGTCATACCGGCCGTTCTTGAGCACGACCAGGCGGCCATGGATCTTGCCGAGGATCAGATCAAGGGCCAGGTTGCCATAGGCCATCGGAACAATTGAGTCGATGGCGTCGGGATCACCGCCACGGACCATGTACCCAAGCTTCTGGTTGATCACGTTGACGGATTTGCCATTGTTGAATTTGCCGGACAGCTCCGTCAGCTTCTCGGACACGAGGTCGCCAATTCCGCCCAGCTTTTTGTGGCCGAAGGCGTCGGTGGTCGAACTCTGGAACACCATCTCGCCACCCTCGAACATCGCCCCTTCGGAGACGAGAACGACGGAATACTTGCTCGGATTCTTGCTGCGGTCCTGGACCATCAGTTCGGTCAGCTGCTCGATGTTGAACTTGTGCTCCGGGATCACGCAACGGTTGGCGGCGCCGGCCATCGTCGGAAGCATCGCGGTGAACCCCGCGTATCGGCCAAACACTTCCAGCACAAGGAATCGCTCGTGCGATCCGGCAGAGGTCCGGAGACTGTTGGTCATCTGGATTGTCCTGGTCACACACGTGCTGAACCCGATACAGTAGTCGGTCCCCGGTACATCGTTATCCATGGTCTTCGGGATGGCAACCACCTTGACCCCTTCCTGGTACAGCCGCACGCCATAGCTCAATGTGTCGTCGCCGCCGATCGGAATCAGGTAGTCGATGCCAAGATAGGCCAGGTTCTTGAGGACTTCCGGCGTCAGGTCGTTCGTCTCGGCACTGTAGGTGCTTTGCAGATGTTTGGGGACGCTGGATTTCTTCACATGGCTGGCGCGGGTACGGGAGGTGTGCAGAAACGTTCCACCGGTTCTTCCGGCCCTGTTGACGATCTCCTCGGTGAGGATCTGATAGCAGTCGCTATTGTCGGCATCTTTTTCGCGCACCAGATCGATCAGCCCCGCCCATCCCCTCCGGATGCCGATCACCTGGTACCCTTCCCTTAACGCTCTGAATGTAACTGCTCGGATTGCCGGATTCAACCCCGGCACGTCGCCGCCGCCGGTGAGGATGCCAATGACGCCATGCTTGGTTTTAATGTTTGCCATTTTCTGAAGTTCCCTTATTGTAGGTGGGCCTGGTGAGAAAATCGCCTAAGTTCCAAAATAAGGGATTTGCGGTTGATTTTCAATGAAAAACAAAGAACAGGAGAAAGATAAAATGAAAGGCCAGCCACAAAAGGGGCATGAGAGAGAAGAGCACCCTGTCGTCCCGAAACTCTCTTATTCGGGACCTCTCCCAAGGTCTGTATAGGTCCTGACTAAAAACATGTCAGGACGACCATGACAGCTATCAAAAAGACCTAGCTAACACCGGACCGTCCCGAAACTCTCTTGTTCGGGACCTCTCCCAAGGTCTGTATAGGTCCTGACTAAAAACATGTCAGGACGACAATGTTTGCTTGAGCTTTTTGTGGCTGATTCTCTCTTGCCTTTTTCTCTCTCTCCTCCGATATTGAATTTTAATCATCCACAACTCTTGCCTGGCTCTCTCATGCTTGTACTCGCGGGCGGCGCGTCTCAACCATCGATCAAGAAACTTCGCGGAAAACAAACTGTCCGTTCGTTCAAACGGAAAGTCACAAGGAAGGTCGGGTATCGGTACCTCTTCTATCTTCCCGGGGAGTATTCACCGGCAACCCCTCTCCCGCTCATGCTCTTCCTTCATGGAGCGGGGGAACGCGGAAGCAACATCCGGCTCGTGAAAAAGCATGGGCCGCCCAAGCTGATCAGTCAGGGAAAATCATTCCCGTTCATCGTTGTCGCGCCGCAATGCCCGGCCGGGCAATGGTGGCAGGCGGAGGAATTGAATGCCCTGCTCGACGAGATCGTGGAGGGCTATGCAGTCGACACCGCCCGGATTTACGTGACAGGGCTCAGCATGGGAGGGTTCGGCACCTGGACGCTCGGCGTGACATATCCTGAGAGGTTTGCCGCCCTGGCGCCGGTCTGCGGTTGGGGAGAGCCATTTGCGGCGTTCCGACTGAGAGATATGCCGGTCTGGGCGTTTCATGGGGCAAAGGACCCTATCGTCCCCCTGTCGAAAGGACAGGAAATGATCGATGCACTGAAACGCGCCGGAGGCTCCCCGCGATTCACGATCTATCCCGAGGCGGAACACGACTCATGGACGGAGACGTATGAGAATCCGGGGCTGTACAGCTGGCTCCTCCAGAGACACAGATAGAGGCAGATACTGAAAAGCGTATGAACGCCGATAAGGAAGTAGAAGTTGGTGCGCGTTAAGAATCCCTGGCTACCGTATCACCCGGCTGCTTCCAATAAGTTCATGCCGTTGTCGGCACGGCAACTTTCTCCGTGGGTCCCCCCGAAAGCAGCCTGATCGCATCATCGTTCATCAGCACATAGAGCGAGTAGACACCCAACGCCGTGCCGAACGGAACGTTGAACAGGTCCAGGCATGACACGATGATCGTCAGCATCCTGGCCCACGGTTTCATCTTCAGCAGCGCGATGCCGGCAATCAGCCCCGGGATGGAAATGATCCCCAGGAATATCGCGATGACGATACCGATGATGCCCAGGACGCCCATCGCCGTCGCGTCGCCGCTGACCCACCCGATACCGGAGAGGAGCACGAAGCTGCCGACCCCGATCAGAATTCCGATGCCGCTCGAGACAATATGCAGGATTCCCACCAGCTCAATCTGTGATTTCATTGTTCCTCCAGATGATAGGGCTCGATGTTAATCTCATACCCTTCACGTGACAAGCATGCACTGAACGACACTCTGCCTCTTGCCCGTCGAGAGCCTCAGGAAAAGACTCCCGGGCGAGTGCATGCGGCCCCTCCAGATGTTGCAGTACGAAGGTACGTTCCATTTGTGAGAGTGTCAAGGATAGGAAATGTTCGTGACAATGATGGCGGCTGCAAGAATACACCACAACATGCACAAAGAGAGAAACCGCAGAAGGCACAAGAAGCACCGGAGTACACGGTCGTCCCGAAACTCTTTTATTCGGGACCTATCCTTAGCTGATTATGGGTCCTGACTAAAAACATGTCAGGACGACAAGTTTCTCATGTACATTGTGTGGCCATCTACAAGCCCGAATTCCACGTGACAACTTGTGACAATTGCTTACCTGCGTGAGACATCTTCCTGATTGCACCCCCGTATCAGATACCAGAGCAGTCAAGAAGTCGAACATTAACCCAGGGAGGATGTCATGAAAGCAGTCGCGATGGTTGCAGCAGCAATGGTCTTGTTCTCCGCATCTGCCACGCAGGCACAAGACAAGGAATACAACAATTACTTTTCTGATCCCGCGGTTTACCAGCGTGCCGATCTCTCCAGGGCGCTGAAAGCGTTCGAGAGTTGCCTGGCAACGGACAACGCGGGCGTCCAGGAATCGGCGATGGCTCACCTGGCAATGCTGAAGCTGGTGATCCCGGCGGTGGACGCGGCAAAGATCTCCAGTCAACTGGAAGAGCTTTCGACGAGTGCCGCCGCCCCCGGGACGCGGTACAAGGCGTACATCGCGAGCCAGGTGTACAAGAATCCGGAACTCTTCGCGGGGGAACGCGGAATGAGCTATGGCAGCGGAGATGAGCTGTTCAATGCCCTCGCCGCCCGGTTGCAAACATCGCTGTTGAGTTACAGCGGAAAGTAGTGGCCGTCCTCCATGGAAACATCCTCCTCCATGGAGACAAATGACTCACGCCGGAGTGCCGCCCACTTCGGCGTGGGTCATTTTAGCCTGCGGACCGCTTCGCGCAGGACACGCAGGGCGTCGACTGAACTTGAGAGCGTCGTCGACGGAATTACGGCCTGGACGATGCGGACGATATCCTGCGCTTTTGGAGAATTCTGCGACAGGAACCGATGCGGGCTATTCTTGAGCTGCGATTGGACGAAGAGCATGTATTCGTAGTTGTGGGGAGAAAGCAGGCCTTCGACCGCCTTCTCGAAATTGCG
>JAGDMJ010000475.1 GCA_017860555.1 Bacteroidota bacterium | reverse complement strand
TGCCCCCATCCCCACTGCGGCTCGCGTGAGAAGACATAGTAATTGTAGCTGCATTTTCCCTCCGGCGGCAGCATCACTTGACGCATCAGCGAGAACGAGCTCCAGTACAACATCTGCCACTCGGGATCCGGAAACCGGGGAATGGGGATCCTGCCGTAGAGTTCTTCGCTTTCCCTCGTGCACCGTGGAATATCCAGTGTTGTGAGGCCACGCGCGCTGTCAAGCAAACTCTGGCGGTTGTCTGTGGCACGGCCAACCGCCCGGACCGCAACAAGTCTCTTCGTGTATCCCGGCCGGAGATCATAGGCACGGGAGAATGCTACAATGCGTGCAAGGTCCCGAACGTTGCTGACACCCTGCCCCGGATATTTCACGTCGGTGAGGAAATCGCTTCCGGCAATATTGTTCACTTCGCGGGAGTGGATGCTTCTTCTCCCGTCCCTGTCCACGGCGACGACCACATAGCCATACACCTTATCGGCCGGGACGTCTTTGTCGGTGAAAAAAAGCTGTGTCAAGCCGTCGCCGACACGCTGATACACCCCTCCGCCGCGGTAGTCACGACGATACACGCTGTAACTCACCGCATCCGGGCTCTTCTTCCACGAAAGCCGGACCTCGGTACCACTGCCCCAGATATCCATGCGCACTCCCTCCGGTGGATGGGGCCCTGGGTAACCTCCAAGCTGCAGATCGACTTGTGGCAGATCACCTTCCAGGGGTTTCTGAAGAGTGCCTACATTCATTCCCGTTTCCCCTGATTCACCGCAGTATGCCAGGACAGTGAAACGATCTCCATCGCGTATCGTCCCGAAGTTGCCCAGTTCCAGCCCGTAATAGCCATATCTACTGATGTTGTTCTGAGCGCTTCCCCAGCGCGGAGCAGACTCCGTGATGATCTTGCTCCAGTCGTCGTTCAATACAGCCATGAGCCGCGACTCCGACGGGCGCTCCGTGCAGCGCCCGCCTCCCTTTTTTGTGATCCTTCCCCAGATCGGAGAGACCCTGGAACGGTCCAGATCATTGGCCTGCGGAATTTCAACCGTACCCCAGCGGTAGCTCCGGAAGCTCGTCATCCGGTCCGGCGGGTCGGATATGACGAACACGTCCTGCAGTCTGTTCGCGTACGGAACTTTGTGCTCGAGTACCCAATCGTCCGGAAATTCCTCGTGGGAAAATGTGATCGCATTGATGTTTTTGTGGTACTCGATGCTATCATAGGTGCGGTAGCCGTTTCGGAGGAAGGGCAGGACTTCGAGGTGCACCGTCATCTTGCCAGTGTTCTTGATGTGAACATCCTGCACCGCCATTCGTGAACTGTACACAAGAAACGTGACGTCAACCTTGATGCTGTCAAACGGATAGTATGTGTAGTTGACGAGATCTGCGTAGGAGGCATTGATGACAGGTTGCCGGCACATGTCGCTCAGCGCGTAGACGTATTTGCTACCCATTTTGAAGCCCAAACAGATATCACCCGCCATCTCGTTGGTGAAGTCAGCGCCACGGGTCGAATCGTAGAAGAGAAAATGGTACCCCTTGTCGAGGGTGAACTCTGAGCGTTCCAGTCGGGCAGCATAGGTCGTGTAGAGCGGCGATTCCTGACGAGCGGCAAGTGATGAGAGGTACGGCCTGACCCCTTGCGCCTGGCCGATGGAACACGAAGCTGCAAGAGCCATGAACAACGGTACGCATCTGGTTCTCATGGAAGAATCCGCGATATGATTAGTTCCAGCGAATGGTGGTGACTCCGCCATTGGCGACACTGAATGTCATCGTTTCATCCGCAGCGGTGCCATTGCTCCGCGCCGTCACTTCATGGCTTTCGTTGGTCGCCGTGACGATTGTGGGTTTCGGCATCCTCACCAGCACCGAAACGGCAATATTGGTCCCCGTGCCGCAACGGTATGTGACATCGAAGGTGGAATTCCGGTGATGCAGGTTCTTGATGGTGTATACCTTCCCCGGAAGCATCAGACGGGACGGAATTGCCGGAGCAAGCGTGAACTCGTTGCCGGAGAGTGAGGACGATTCCCGGAAGCCAACGATCGTGCGGATCATATTCATCGGCAGCGTTGCGCCCCAGCCGTAGTTCTCCCCGCCGGGCGGAACCTCCCGTGACGGCCAGAATTCGTTGGCGACACCCGGAATTCTGAAGTCGAACGGTCCCTGCCTGAACGAGACCGTACGGGCATCAGTCCGTTTGTACACGCGCTCGGCGGTTCGTGCCACCGCTTCGGCAGCTTCGAGCTGAACGCCCGCGCGCCAGGCTGCTTCAACGTAGGTGAAGAGAGCTGGCGGCCACTCCAACCAGCGCTTCTGCTTCTCCAGGAACGCGCGAAACATCGGCTTCACCGCCTCTACTTGCTCGTTTGTTGCAATGCCGCAGGTCAACGGCGAGAGCATCATGACGTCAAAGTAATCCTTCAGAATGATGGGTGTGTTCGTCCGGCCGTCAATATCCCTGAACCATCCGTTCACAAACATCTTGCGGGTATTGTCCCTGCGTCGATCGGCAAGCGTCCTCCACAAAGCCGCATCCTCCGGCCTCCCTGCCAAAGGGGCAAATGACTCCATGACCTCCATTGCCTCAGCCATGCTCGCCTCGACATCCACTGTCCGCACAAAGTCTGCAACGGCACCTTCGTTATGCTCCGCGACCAGGAACCTTCGTGAGCCGTCCTGCCCCGACTCCCAGCTGTTGTTGCAGTGCAGCCATCCCTCCCTGTCGGTCCGGTTCTCCAGCCACCAGTCGATGTACGCTCTCAGATGCGGATACAGTTGTCTGACCCAGGTGCTATCCCCGGTGGCCAGATAGATCGACCTGATCATATGGAACGGATACCCCCACATCGGGGCTGTGCCGCATTCGGAGCCGTCGGCGGAAATCATATTCATACTGCCGTCTTCACGCACGCACGGGACGTTTGGCACAGGTGCATCGGCGAATGTGCCATAGATAACTTCCTTGGCAAGCGACGGATTGGCGTAGCTTAGCGTCATCATATCCAGACATGTCTCGCCCAGCACGGCACGCGGGGAATGCACCTGCATGGCATCCCAGGGGTGTTTGAAGATACCGATGGGGTTTCTGATGTTCATCCGCAGCGTCTCGAAATCATAGACCCATCCCCGCTTCCAGGTCGCCGGCCAGTCTCCTTCAAGGATGGGGCAAGCCTCCCAGAACGCCGCATCCTCGGCAAGCTGCCGGGTGAGCACCGCAAGAGCCTCCC
>JAGDMJ010000474.1 GCA_017860555.1 Bacteroidota bacterium | reverse complement strand
CACACCGTTCACGAACTGACCGCTTCGCTGGGTGCTGAAGAGCTTTGCCAGTTCGATCGCCTCATTCATGGAGACCTTCGGCGGGATCTCCCGGAAGTAAAGCAATTCGCAGATGCCCATGCGCAGGATGAGGCGGTCCAGGATGGCGATGCGCTTGAAATCCCAGTTGGCCACCTTATCCTTGATGATCCGGTCGATCTCGGCGCTGTGAGTGATGGTCTGGATGACAAGCCGCCTCGCGAAATCATGCGCTGTCTTGTTGCCAGAGAGCCCTGTCAGGATGCAATCGATGACGTGTTCAACCGGATCGCCGCCAATTTCGAAAGCATAGAGAGCCTGGACGACCTTTTCCCGGATAATTCTGCGTCTCACACGATATCCCTTTCACGGTTAAAGCCCGGGGAGCGGTCTGGACCCGAGAGAAAAAATGGATACGGCACTGGGGGAATGAGCGTTGCGAGGGGAGATGTGCAGGAATCTCCGGAGGCCTTACAAGAAATCAGGCTGGCGCCTGCGTCCTGCCATGGCGCGGAATCAGACCGCGCCGCCGCACGGACCTCGGCGAATGATCGAGTTGAAATGTCAACGGTGATTCTGTGCATTGAAGCATGTCTCGCACATGATGGCGCGTCACCACTAGGGAGAACGGTGTCGGATGACTCCAGACAATCTACGCAAAAACATTCTGGAAGGCAACAGGCAGGCAGACAGGAAGAACATTGATGGAGGAAGAACGGGCCTTTAACCTGTTTTTACTTTTTGCTTCTTTGCCTTTGATGCCGCCGGGGGACGTCTCGTTCCCGGTTTGCGTTCGGGTGCATCGGCCGGCAATCGTCGGGCACCTTCTATGGCCGTCGACATCGCGGCGACGAGTTCTTTGATGCCTTCTCCGGTCACCGCAGAGACCGGCATGGCGGGGAGAGCGCCGAACCGGAGTTTCTTCAACGCCCTCAGGGCTGCAGGATCGACGGTATCGATCTTCGAGAGGGCAAGAACCTTTGGTTTGGATGGGAGATCCTTGTTGAAAAGCTTGAGTTCCTTCAGAAGGACCTGATAGTCTTTCTTCGGGTCCGGGCGGCCGGCCTCGACCAGAAACACCAGCACCTTGGTTCGTTCGATGTGCCGGAGGAACTGAATGCCAAGCCCCTTGCCAAGATGGGCCCCTTCGATGAGACCGGGAATGTCGGCAACCACGAAACTGCGGCCCTCGTCGACCCGCACGATGCCCAGATTGGGGACGAGTGTGGTGAACGGGTAGTCCGCGATTTTCGGACGGGCAGCGGAGATCACGGAGATCAGCGTGGATTTCCCGGCGTTGGGGAGCCCTACCAGGCCCACATCGGCGAGCAACTTGAGCTCGAACTCGACCTCGACTTCTTCCCCTTCTTCTCCCTGCTCGAACCGGCGCGGCGCCTGGTCCGTGGATGTGGCGAATGCCGCATTGCCTCTTCCGCCTCTCCCGCCCCGGGCAACAACGACCTCTTGCCGATCTTGCACGAGGTCTGCGATGGTCTCGCCGCTGAGAGCGTTCCGAAGCAGCGTGCCCACCGGTACTTCGAGAGTGACGTCGGATGCGCTCTTTCCCGTTTTGTTGGCCCCCAGACCATGGTCCCCGCGCGGCGCCCTGTAGTCCCGCTTGTATTGAAAATCGAGAAGCGTCGTCAGGTGGCTGTTGGCGCGAACGCGAATAGACCCGCCGTTTCCGCCGTTCCCCCCATCCGGCCCTCCCTTTGGCACGAACTTCTCCCGGCGGAAGCTGACGCATCCTACGCCTCCGTGGCCTGCCTTGATATGGATGCGGGCGAAGTCGACGAATTTCATTTTGGCGTCCTTTCTGAAACGGCGTATCGTCTCCGAACGGTGTCGGCGAACTCCGCCATCTCACCCGCACGGGGATCGAGGTTGCTCGCATGGCAGAGCTCTTCGATGTGTGCCTCAGCATCCCGCCATGTCGTGAGAGCGTCAAGCGCGTCGAGTGTGCGGGCGTACAGTGAGGCATCCCCGTTGAACAGATGCGCAATGAAACGATCCCGCTGCTCCGGCTGGATCAACGTGCTCAATTCCGGCGGTACCGTTCGAGGTGTGGCACTTTCTTGCAAGCCGGCGAACGTGAGGGAGAGAGCGATGTTCGCCTTCGGATGGGCTACTCCCGAAGGTGCGCGCTCGTGTGCGGGGGCAGGCGGAGGCTCTTCAGCCGTCGCCTCGGTTGGAGCGCTGGCCGGGACCGGCGAAGGGGCATCATCCGCGGACGAAGGTCCGGCTTCGGTGGGCAAGGATTTTCCGGAATACAGGTCTTCGACCAGGCGGGTAAGCTCGTCAAATGTCACGTGTGTCCGGCTTCTGAGCTGGCACATGCCCCGGAGGTAGTTCTTCAGGATGTGCAGCCTCTTGTCATCGAAAAACACCAGCAACGCCTCGATGGGAATCGCGCCATCTGGATGGTTGCCCGGTGTCTGAAAAAAGGCGAACAGAGGACGCGTGAGGGCGGCAAGCTCGCGCGCGCTGTGCAGGCGCACGACTTCCTCGTCGATCCTGCCGATGAGGACCTGGAACTCCTCGCGGCTGATCTCGTGCTGCGAGCGGTGCTGCAGCGAGCGCACGGCCAGCTCGCCGAGGTAGCGATAGTCGGCAACGTAGGTGAGCCCCTGCGAGAGTGACGCAACTGATGAACGCGGGGAGCGGTCGAAGAGAAAGTTCACCAGGGTCCACTGCGGGCGGCATAAATAGTTGGCGACGAAGTGGACGGCAAGGTCAAGAGTGTCCAGGAATTCCCGGCGTGAGAACTGGTACGCGTCAGTCAGAGAGAGGATCAGCGCCTGGGCCAACCGTGCCGACCCGGCGGTGCTCGTCTGGATCCCGGCGAACCACGAGGACTTCTGCATGTCCTCTTCGAGCCTGCGCCTGGTCTCTGCCCTGAAAAAACTCCTGATCCCTTGCGGGACATCCGGCGCGCTCACCGCATCAAGGCGGCAGCTGCTCTGTTCCCCGATGGTCTTCTCGACGAGAATCCGGAGGATCGCCTCGGTTTCGTGCTCAAGTGCCATTAGCCTGACTTCTTCTTTAACACGAGCTTAACCCTTTCGATTTCCTTCCTGGCTGCAGCTTTGAATGTTTCATCAATGCCGCTGCGGTCCACAATCTGCTGATACATGGTGACGGCCTGGTCGAAGCGTCCCATTTTCTCGTACGACTGACCGGACATATAGAGGGAATTTGCCGTCCAGTCGATCTTTCC
>JAGDMJ010000473.1 GCA_017860555.1 Bacteroidota bacterium | reverse complement strand
TCAGAATGCCAGAATACTCTTCGGAGCCGAAAATCCTCCGGGCTCAATGTACGTTTCTGGATCCCAGGATCACATTGGTCTGTTGAATCCAGGCATCAGCCGCCTCTTCTATAAGGGCGAGTACTGGCCCGTGCAAATCGATGCGATACGTGACAAAGACATCTGCGACTGGCTCTCGAACGTTCTCCGCCTGGTTCCACTTGAACCCAGACAGATGGGTTATGATCCTCTTGTGGAGCAAAACCTCACATACGATAATGTCAAAGCGCTTGCAGATGCAAGCGAACAATGCTGGGGAAGCATTCTGAGAAAGGATGTTCACGGATTGGGGGAGTCCATGACAAAAACGTTGCTCGCATGGAAAATGCTGCTGCCTAACACCGTACCCGATCATGTTTTACGGGAAGTCGAGAAGAAGTATTGGTCGAAGTATCCAGGGGCAACAACGTCGGGGAGCGGAGGGGGGTATGTTATCGTCGCCTCAGAAGAAGAAATCCATGGATCACTCAGGATGCGCGTGAGGACATGATCACTCGATCCGCCTCAAATCCGGATGACCGAACCGGGGTTGTCCCAGAAAAAAACATTGTGAATGGACCTTGACATGAAGTATCAAATACTCATCGCCATATGCATGCTATTGCCGACAGGTCTGTGGGGGCAATTGCCGTATCAGGACCCCCGTTTGGGCTCCGAGGAACGAGCCAAGGACTTGATTTCCCGGCTCACACTTGATGAAAAGGCGTTGTTGATGCTCGATGAGTCACCTGCCATCACGCGCCTCGGCATCAAGAAGTTCAACTGGTGGAGCGAGGCGCTTCATGGTCTCGCCAATAATGATAGTGTTACGGTGTTTCCGGAGCCAATCGGGATGGCGGCCTCGTTTGACGATGCACTGGTGTACCGAATCTTCAGTGCTACCTCGGACGAAACACGCGCCAAGTATAACGAGGCCCGGCGAAGAGGCCAAGAGAACAAACGATTCCTGAGCCTTTCGGTCTGGACCCCGAATGTGAATATCTTCCGTGACCCGCGCTGGGGAAGAGGCCAGGAAACCTACGGGGAGGATCCCTATCTGACATCGCGCATGGGAGTTGCTGTCGTGAAGGGACTTCAGGGTCCCGCCGATGCAAGATACAGGAAGTTGCTGGCCTGTGGCAAGCACTATGCCGTTCATTCGGGTCCTGAATGGAGCCGGCATACACTCAACCTGAACAACGTCGATCCCCGCGATCTGTATGAGACCTACCTTCCAGCGTTCAAAGCGCTCGTCAAAGAGGCCGATGTCCGCGAGATTATGTGCGCCTACCAGCGCCTGGACGATGATCCCTGTTGTGGAAGCACTCGCCTGCTGCAGACTATCCTCCGCGACGAGTGGGGCTTCAAATACCTGGTTGTCTCCGATTGCGGTGCGATATCCGACTTCTATCGCGGCCACAACGTCTCGTCGGATCCGGTCCATGCAGCCGCGAAGGGAGTCCTGGCAGGGACCGATGTCGAATGCGGATATGACTATCCGTTCAAGCAACTGCCTGCTGCCGTTGCCAGGGGCCTTATCACCGAAAAGGAGATCGACACGCATCTGTTGCGTGTACTGGTCGGTCGTTTTGACCTGGGAGAGATGGATGATGACGCCCTGGTCCCCTGGGCGAAAACACCCATGTCCGTGGTCAATTCTGATGAACACAAGAAATTGGCCCTGGACATGGCCCGTGAGACAATGACACTTCTACAGAACAAAGGCGAGATCCTGCCGCTCTCCAAGTCCATGAAGACACTTGCCGTCATAGGGCCGAACGCTGACGATATCCCTCTTATGTGGGGGAACTATAACGGCACACCCTTCAAGACCATCACCATCTTGGACGGCATACGAACCAGACTCCCCTCCACGAAGATCGTGTATGACAAAGGGTGTAACCTGGCCGAGAATATGGTCACCGTGAGCGCGATGGGTGAGTGTGTTTTTGAGGGGAAGGCCGGCATCAAAGCTACATATTGGAACAACCGTGATCTCAAAGGCGACATCGCGGCCACGGAACAGATCGTGCACCCGATCAGACTTACGACGTTCGGGCAGCACGAATTCAGCAAGGGTGTTCATCTTGAGGACTTTTCGGGCACATTTGAAACTGTCTACCGGCCCTCGCAATCAGGCGAGATCGCGTTCAAGCTTGAAGCCTGCGGGTCATTTGTGCTGAAGGTCAATGGTGATACGCTATCGCGAATCTGGATGTGGAGGCCGCTTCCCAAGCGCGTTCCCCTCAAGGTGGAAAAGGGGAAAGAGTACAGAATCGAGGCCCATTTCCGGCAGGTGCAAAACTGGACGGCCAGTCTGAGCATCGATTTCGGCAGAGAGGTGCCGGTGAAGTACGACGACCTGATCGAGAAGCTGGATGGCGTTGACGTAGTCATTTTTGCTGGAGGTATTTCTGCGCAATTGGAAGGGGAAGAAATGCCCATCGAGCTGCCCGGCTTTAAGGGGGGCGACCGGACCGATATTGAGCTCCCGGAGGTGCAGCGCAATTGCCTCAAGGCACTCAAGCAAGCCGGGAAGAGGATCGTCTTTGTCAATTGCTCGGGTTCTGCCATCGGGCTGCAGCCGGAGACGGAAAGCTGCGATGCGATTCTCCAGGCCTGGTATGCCGGAGAATCCGGCGGCCGGGCAATCGCTGACGTGATCTTCGGGGACTACACTCCATCCGGGAAACTCCCCATCACGTTCTACAAGAACACGCAACAGCTGCCTGATTTCGAGAATTACTCCATGAAAGGGCGCACGTACCGTTTCATGTCCGATCCGCTTTTCCCGTTCGGTTTCGGCTTGAGCTATACAACCTTCTCGCTCGGCGACGCGACGCTCAGCAAGAGCGCCATAAGGCAGGGCGAGTCCGCTCAAGTTACCATACCCGTGACAAACAGCGGCAAACGCGACGGGACGGAAGTCGTTCAGGTATATGTGCGAAAGCTCAACGACACCGATGGGCCGTTGAAGACCCTGCGGGGGTTCCAGCGTATTGAGGTCGGGGCCGGCAAGACCGCTCAGGCGGGGATCACCCTTCCGCATGCCGCATTCGAGTTTTTCGACAGGAGAAGCGGCGCAATGGCTGTGGCCCCCGGAGAGTATGAGATATGGTACGGGAATAGCTCTGACACAAAGGATCAGAAGAACATAAGGATCACGGTTCAGTAGACTCCATCAGGAAAAAAGGGCAATGCCGGATGTTGGGTGGATGCGTGAT
>JAGDMJ010000472.1 GCA_017860555.1 Bacteroidota bacterium | reverse complement strand
GCCGCGGCGGTTTCTATTTCACAGATCCGGAGGGCTCCGGCATCCAGAACCCTGTCGGGTCACTGTACTACGTGGACAGTGCGGGTGTGACTCGCCGGGTGGTCCACGGGCTCGCCTATCCGAACGGGTTGGTCGTGCGGCCTGGAGGCAAGGAGCTTCTCATTGGTGAAGGGGAGCGGAACCGCATCCTCTCGTACGAGATACTCTCGCCGGGGAAGGTCGGGGCGATGCGCGTGCTGATCGACCTGCCGGCGAAGACGGGGGAGCAGATCGACAATCATCCGGACGGGATGACGCTGGACGCATCGGGGAATCTGTACGTCGCCCACTACGGGATGGGGAAGGTGCAGGTGGTGAGCCCGGACGGGCGGCTGGTGAAGAGCCTTGACGCGGGGAACCTGAGCTGCAGCAACGTCGCGTTCGGGGGCCCCGGCATGAATCAGCTCTTCATCACGGGATCACTCCGGGACCAGGACAGCCCTGGAGCGGTGTTTGTGCTAGACCTGCATGGCGTCCGGGGGTATTGAGGTCCGTCACCGGCCGACCACCGCGCGGAATGCCTGCCACAGGGCATCCGACATTGCTCCGCCTTCGAAGAGCACAACGCCGTTCGCGCCTCCCTCAAGGCTTGCCTCGACCGCCGCGGTGAATTCCTTCTCGTCCAGGCGAAAGATCAGGATCCCGCTGTACAGCGGTGCGCGACCCTGCAGTGACCGCACCCCCTTTTCCGTTTCCTCCCTGATCCAGCTGGCGCCCTTCTTGTACAGCGTGTGGTAAAGCATCGGCATCACCGCGTCGAGCTTCCACGCCGGCCACTGCTGTCGCACCAGGTTCCAGTCGGGGAAGACGGCGGCGGTAATAGCCTTTCCGTGCGCGCGGGCGATGGGGATCAGCGTGTCGTTGACCAGGTGCGTGATCCTGTCGTAGCGGAACTGCCTCCAGAGGGCGTTGGCGGGAGGGTTCTCAAGCGTCATCGGATCGATTCCCGTCTGATTCTTGAAATCGTTCCGGCAGTCGTCGCAGTAGCAGTAGTCGAACTCGGGGTACTCGCGGTCCTGCGTGAGGCCGTACTTCGGCTGGAGAGCCTCGGGCAGGATCACGTCCGGGTACCGGATGTAGTCAAGATGGACCCCCGCAAGGTCGCGGTGCTGGCACAACTCGGTGACGGTCGCGGCGAGAAACTCGTGGACCCCCCTGTGCGAAGGGCAGAGGAATTTGTAGTAGTCCACGTATGCCGGTTTTTCCGCGGCCGACTCCCCCTTCCGGTTTACCACAAACCATTCCGGGTGATCCCTTCGCACCTCCTCGATATTGCACGGCATCGACCACATCCATCCGTGCACCTCCAGCCCTTCGGCCCTGGCGAGGGGAAGGAGGTTTTCAAGCCACAGTTCCTCGACGGGGAGATGCGCGCTCTTATAGTACGCCCGGTGACCGTCGTAAATTTCCGGAAGGATCGCATCGATGCCCGCCTTGCGCATCACGGCGAACCGTCGTTGCATGCTGTCGGGAGACGAGAGGAGATCAGTGGCAAGCCAGGCCCAGTGCTTCCGTCCGAACTCCGGCTGGCCGGCGCGAAACGGGACACCCGAGTGCAGCCAGGGCCGTGCGGCAAGACCAAGGCCCGCGAGTCCGAGTGTGCGGAGAAATTCGCGCTTCTTCATCGCTTCCTTCCAGGTGATGGCTTCCGGAAAACTGTTGAGAATGGTACCAAGAATATTCCGGTTTTGCCACCTCCGGACGCGAAGACGTCCCCGGATAGCGGCAACGGCGACGAATTCCCCAAGAGCCAGCTTGACACAGAATTTGAGTTATGCTATCCTTCCGCAAGGCGCGGCCGCCCGTCTCTCTCTCCTTTCCCTCTGGATACCAGATGACCGGGCAACCATCAACCCACATTCTCATCGTACCGAAAGGTGATCTATGCTGACACGATTGACGATCCTCTGTGCGGCCTGCGGGCTTCTGCTCATGGCCGGGTGTGGCTCTTCAAAGCAAGTGACGCGCCTGGAGACGGACACGACGACCGACCTGAGCGGCGAGTGGAATGACACCGACTCGCGTCTCGTGGCACAAGAGATGATCGGCGATGTCACGACGTCGCCCTGGATCAACGAGTTCACAAAGTCAGAACAGCGCAAACCGACCGTGATCGTCGGTACGATCACCAACCGAACGACCGAGCACATCGAAGTCAAAACGTTCGTCAAGGATCTCGAACGGTCCATGCTGAATTCCGGACAGGTGGACTTTGTCGCGGACGCGACCGAACGGGAGCAGCTCCGTGACGAGAGGAAGGACCAGGCCAAGAATGCGCTGGACGAGACCCAGAAAGGGCCGGGCAAGGAAGCAGGTGCCGACTTCATGCTGATCGGGAACATATCGTCGATCGTTGACCAGGAAGGGGGCGACAAGGTGAAGTTTTACCAGGTCAACATGGAACTGGTCAACCTCGAGTCGAACAAAAAGGTGTGGATCGGCGAGAAGAAGATCAAGAAGGGAATTTCCCAGGATCGCGTCAAGTTCTGACCAGACACACGCCGGCAGATGTGACGATGAAAGGCTGGGCGCACAACCTTGCACTCTGGAGTTTCCTCCTGCTGGCAGGCTGTGCTATGCGCAGCGATCTCTACCGCGATGTCGACCAGAGCATCGTCAGCGGGAAGTATGCTGTCGCCGCTTCCACCGTGAAGGCGAACAGAGAGGAGTTCGGGGAGACAAACAGCGTCCTCTTCAACCTCGAAGTGGGGCTTCTGTCGCACTATGGCGCACAGCACGCCGAAAGCAACGAGATGTTTCTTGAGGCTGAAAGGAAGATGGAGGAGCTGTACACGAAAAGCATTTCCACCGAAGCGGCGGCGGCGCTGCTGAACGATAACCTCCTTCCGTACGAGGGAGAGGATTTCGAGAAGGTCCTTGTCAATCTGTTCCTCGCGCTGAACTTCGCGCAGATGGGGGAGATCGAGGAAGCGCTGGTAGAAGCACGGAAGGTCGACCTCAAACTGAAGGAGTACTCGAAACACTACGAGGAGAAGAACACCTACAAGCAGGATGCATTTGCCAGGTATGTGATGGGGGCGCTGTACGAGGCGGGCGGCGAGATGAATGATGCTTTCATCTCCTACCAGAAGGCGTATGAGGGGTACACCGAGTATGCAAGAGCGTATGGGACGCCTTGCCCCTCATTCTTGAAGGCTGACCTTGTGCGAACGGCCGGCATGCTTGGTTTTCACGATGAGCGCCGG
>JAGDMJ010000471.1 GCA_017860555.1 Bacteroidota bacterium | reverse complement strand
CGGACCTCCGCGTCGAAGCCTTTGATGGAAGCAAGAACCTCGCGGGCCAGGCGTTCGCCGAGATTGCGCGCGGTGGTATCAAAAACGATCTGGAGATTGGAAAAACGAAGTTTTGCCTTTGAATCGAATTCGCTTCCCGGAACACGTATCTCCAGCTCGGCGTTTAAGCCCGCGCCTGTGATGCGTGAGGGGAGAAAATCGGACTGCCCGAGCTGGAAGTCGTCCAGCCTGAGCCCCCCGGCGCTCGCCTTGTACTCATCAAGGGGGATATCTTTCCGCCGGTCGAACAGTGCGCCGAGCGTCAGCGAGAGTTTTCCGCCTTTGGAGCCGGACAGATCCACGGTGAGCGGGGCTCCGCTGATCCGCTGATTGCTGCTGAGATTCAGGACTTTTCCCTTCGCACGGATGTACTCCGGATCCTGTTCCCTGTCCGTGCCGCCAGAGATAAGGATCTGCTTGATCCACATCTTGGGAAGGCTGCGCTCCTCGGGGAAGCGGATGTCCTGCCCTTTGAAGCGCGGCGGCGTCTCCTTGTCCGGTTTGGGCATATACTTCGGGACATTGGCACGGGCCCAGTCCACCCAGTAGAGGTAACTCGCTGCCTTGGCGAAGATCTCCCTGCCAAGGATGAGCTCGGCGATCCCTTTCGCGCTGAGGTCCGGCAGGCGGGCAAGGCGCATGACCCGGTCGATGTCCTGCTTGACGACGTCGTCAATCTGTCTGACCGATGCCGCAAGGCCGTTCACCTGTCCGGCAATCGTTGAGCGCCGATTGTCCACCGTTTGCTTGATCTCCGTGATCCCTTTCTGGACGTTGTCAACGGCAGTGATCGCCTGGGTGATCTTTTCGACGCTGTTCAGGGTGTTCACATCGATGGCGCGGACCTCGGCCTCGATCTGCGCCGCCCGCTGTTTGCTCTTCTCAAGATCGGCGAGGGAGGCATCCCATTGTTTCGACGCATCAAGCACCGCGGTCTTGAGCGAATCGAGATGATGCAAAGTCTCGATCTTCTGGACATTCAGAAGGCTGTCTATGTTGAACTGGCGACGGAGCTGTTCGAGGTCGAACACCGGAGCGTTCCGAACGCTGCGATCGAGCGTGCTGACCGCTTCCCCCAGGAACGAAGTGCGGGCGCTTTCTTTCCGGGCGCGGGGGAGGGAGCCGTCCGTGGCCCGGCGTGTTCCCAGGATCAGCGAGTTGACCTCTATGGTCTCGATGATCGTCTTATCCCTGAGGATCTGCCCGAAATCCATGGCGAAGGCGACTCTGCCGGTTTCGAAGAGGTTCGTCCAAGGATCCCGCGGGTTCGCCACCTGCAGACGGTCAAAACGGATCCCGAGCGGGGAAATGCCAAGCTCCAGCTTGTCGATCTCCACGCGTGCGCCCACGATATCCTCGCCCGCGCTTTCGAGGCCGGATTCAATCCACCGGTCGATGAACAGATACGTGATGACCAGGAGGATCAACAGGGGGATGAGGATGAACAGGACGAATTTCTTTCTCATGGTCACCTCGTGAAGTCACGGATCTTGGTATACCACGTCACGAGAGCGTTCTTCTTGAGCACCTGGTAGATCCTGGTGCGTTCGATCCTCGCCCCTATGGTTGTGCGGTACGCCACGACGAACCGTTTCATGCCGAAGTACACAGGGAATACCAGGATGAGCCCGCTCGCGAAACTACCCATGACTACGGTGTTGTAGAATCGCGTAAGCGGCGCGATGGGAACATTGTACATCCACGTCCAGAGCCCGTGCAGGGCATCGACGTCCACCAGAAGGAAATAGCCAAGCGCGTGAAAGAGGGGATCCGCGAGGAACGCGATGAGGGCAAAGACCGTGAAGGCGAGCAGGGCGGCGCTCAGATTGACGTCGAGAATCAGAATGATGAGCCAGATGAAGAGCCCCTGCAGCGTGATCGAAGGGGAGATTCCAACGATCATCCCCAGGGCAAAGCCGCCGGCCACCTGGTTGGGGGTTTGCCCCTCCCTCAGAATCTTGATGAAGCTCGTAAGGAGCTTGATCCAGAACATGTGTGACCGCCTTTCGTGGGAGTGAGGTCTATGCCGAAAATACGGCGACGGAAGGTAAGTTGCAACCGCCGGCACGGCCTTCCTTGTATACCATCGATCAGTTTGAAAACCGAGCCGCGGCTCTGGGAAGCGGGGACAAACCTGAGCTCCGATGCACGTCTCCCCCGTCGCTGTGTTTGACTTTTTCTTTCCGGCAGCATATATTAAAGATGCAATTCATGCTGCACCGACGCTTGGCAGGGAAGCGCTCGGTGTGATAAAAGGCCCTGAGAAAAGGAGGTGATCCTATCTTGAATTCACATATGGGAGCCTCCGGTGTGGCCTGGTAGCACAAGCTAGCGGAGGCCCCGGATTTTGAAGAAGGCCTTGCCCTTTCTAGAGGGGCGAGGCCTTCATTGTTATATGGGCCGACAAGAGTAGTTGGTCGTTAGGAGTTCGACGTCGGTGACAGCAAAGAAGAAAGGATGTGATGGGTTGTCGACGGCTGACTACCGAATGTCAACTTCCGACTACTCATAAGGCAATTCTGACAGTGGCAACTCCGGGTTCTTCTCGACAAAATACGCCAGTGCCCAATCACCGGGGAAGAGGATCACGATCTGTCCCCTGGAATCGAGGGCGGCAACAGAGCCTGTGGGCAGGCTCTTCTGTGTCAACTGTTCCTGGGTGACCCCCGGACCCACCCACCGGGCAAATTTCAATGCGGTGCTTTCCAGCCTTGATTCGGCCCCGTATTCGCTCTCCAGCCTGAACTGGACCACTTCGAATTGCAGCGGCCCGACAGCCGCCAGAATGGGTACACGCTGTCCGGAATTCAACGGTGTAAACCCCTGCACGACACCTTCTTGCAGCAGTTGGTCAAGACCGTCGTTGAACTTCTTGTAGTTGGAGGGATTGGGATTCTGCAAGATGGCGAAGCACTCAGGAGGAAAGCGCGGTATCTCATCATAGACGATCGTCGGATCCTCACTGAGCGTGTCGCCGATGGCAAAGCTGGCCTGTCCCACAAAACCGACGATGTCACCCGGGTACGCTTCATCGACTGTTTCTCGTTGTTGCCCGAAAAGCCGGTTCGAGTTCGAGAGCCGGACTTTCTTTTCTGTCCGGGAGTGGGTCACCATCATGTCCCTCTTGAAGGTTCCTGAGCAGATGCGGAGGAACGCGATACGATCGCGGTGGCGGGGATCCATGTTTGCCTGGATCTTGAATATGAAACCG
>JAGDMJ010000470.1 GCA_017860555.1 Bacteroidota bacterium | reverse complement strand
CTTCGGCGGCACGCTCCAGGAAGAAAATGTGCATGCCGCGGCGAATTTCGTCAACAAGACCAATACGGTAGAGTGCATTCAGCTCGTGCATGAATCCGGATTCGCAGCCGCGCAACGGACAACGCTCTACGATATATTGAAGGTATACCAGCTGCCTGCCGAGGCGGCCTGACCGATCATTGGATTGCGGGAGAGGGGAGGGGACGTGGAGAAGGACAGGATCCGGCTGGCGGCGATCGGCGACATTCACTACGGACGTCCACAGGACTCCATCCAGCCTGCCTTTGCCCAGATCGCGTCGACCGTTGACATTCTCCTGCTTCTGGGCGACCTCACCAATACAGGACTTCCTGAAGAAGCCAAGAAGTTTGCCAGAGACCTGACCAGTTCCGTCAAGATTCCCATCATCGGAGTGCTCGGGAACCACGATTTTGAATCCGGCCGGCAAACAGAAGTGCGTGACGTGCTGCAGGAAGCGGGAGTCACGATCCTTGATGGCGAGGCCCATGAAGTTCAGGGAATTGGGTTCGCCGGTGTGAAAGGCTTTGCCGGAGGTTTCGACCGAGGCTCTCTCCAGCCCTGGGGAGAGGACATTGTCAAGTTGTTCGTGCGCGAAGCGGTGAACGAGGCCCTCAAGCTGGAGGCAGCATTGGCAAAGCTCCGCACGGTTCACCGGATCGCGCTCCTTCATTATTCCCCGATCCGTCAAACTGTGGAGGGAGAACCCCTTGAGATCTTTCCCTACCTCGGGTCAAGCCGGCTTGAGGAGCCACTGAACCGCTATCAAGTGACTGCAGCGTTTCACGGGCATGCACATCGTGGGAAACTCGAAGGGTTCACCCAGGCGAAAATCCCGGTCTACAACGTCGCGATGTCCGTCCTGCAGCATATCTTTCCTGACCGTCCCCCGTTCTATATCCTGGAACTTCCTTCAGCCGCCCCCGTCACGACGTCACAGGCAACCGCACCCGGCGGGGTCTCGACGTGAATGAAAACGTTGACCAAACATCCAAGAATTACAAGTCTCGGAGAAGACGATGAAACAATCGATGTCGAGCGGGGAAACTCTGGATGCCGGAACAGCACGGTTCTATCGGGTGACCCTTGAAATATTGATGGACGCGGGCATCCCATTCCTCGTGGGGGGGGCATATGCGTTCTCGAAATACACGGGGGTTACGCGCGACACGAAGGATTTTGATCTCTTTGTGCGCCGCGTTCATGCCCGCCCGGCGTTGAAAGCGCTTGCGAGTGCCGGATACTACTCCGACCTGACATTTCCACACTGGCTTGGGAAAGCGTTTCATGGCGACGCATCGGTGGACATCATTTACGGTTCCGGCAATGGCGCGGTGCCGGTGGACGATGCCTGGTTCGAGCGCTCGGTACCCGACATGATTCTGGACACGCCGGTCCGGCTCTGCCCTCCCGAAGAGATGATCCGGTCCAAGGCCTTCATTCAGGAGCGCGAACGGTATGACGGCGCGGACATCGCCCACCTGCTTCTTGCCAGGGGCGATCAACTCGATTGGCGTTTCTTGATCGACCGATTCGGGCCCTACCGGCAGGTATTGCTCAGTCACCTCGTGCTCTTTCCGTTCATCTATCCGGACGATGCCTTCAGAGTGCCGACGTGGGTGTTTCAGGAACTCGTGGCCGGGCTCGGAGAGTCGAACCCGCGGAAGAGAAAAAAATCAAAGGTCTGCAGAGGGCCTCTGCTATCGCGGCAGCAATATCTCATCGATATCGGCTCGTGGGGGTACGAAGACGCGCGGTTGCTCCACCCGGGCGGGATGACCAAACGGGACGTCGCCCATTGGACCGCGGCAATCGGAAAAGAATAGGAAAGGCAGGGGTCGGGCGCCAGGCGATAGGGCTGGATGCGCGGCTCTCTCACCATATTTGATCGATGGTCTGCCGCGTCAAGATCCGGAAGCTCGGTTCAGTAGAGATCGATCACCGGCACGCGCGGTATCAGCCCCTTCTCCGCCCCCTTCTCGAAAAGAAATTCCAGCGCCGCCTTTCCTTTCGGCCCCATGTCGATCGTCACTTCGCTCACATACATCTTGACGAACTTCGCTCCAAGCTCCGTGCTGATGCCGCGTCCCCATTGCAGAGCATACGGAATCGACTCTTCCTGGTGCGTGTAGCCGTATGCGATGCTTTCTTTCAAACCTCGCGAGAGCGTGCGCGCCAACTCTTCGCCAAGGTCCTTTCGAACGACATCAAGCCCGAGGGGAAGAGGAAGCCCATGCGCTTCTTTCTCCCAGAATTCCCCGAAATCCAGGATCTTCTTGTATCCCAGCGATTCGTACGTGATCTGCCCTTCGTGAATCAGGAGGCCTGCATCCACGCTTCCATTGTCCACCGCGCCCATGATCCGGTCAAAAGGCATATCCACATTCCGGATACCCTCGGTGAAGGTCTTGAAGAGCAGCGTCGCCGTGGTCAACGGCCCCGGCGTCCCGACAGTTTTCCCTCTGAGTTCTTCCAGCGATGCGTACTTTCGCGAGATGATCACCGGGCCGTATCCTTCTCCCATGCTTGCCCCGGTCCGCATGATCCAGTAATGCCCGGCGACATGCGCGAAGGCGTGGGCGGAAATTGCGGTGACTTCAAGCTCCCCATTCATTGCTCTTTCGTTCAGCGACTGGATGTCTTCAAGCATGTGCTCAATCCTGATCCCGGGCAGACGGACCTTTCCGCTGGCCAGTCCGTAGAACATGAACGCGTCGTCAGGATCCGGACTGTGCCCGACTCTGATGATCCTCTCTGTCATGAGACTCCCTGCTCCTGTTTGTAGATGTCGGCGTTGCTGATTTCCATATACTTCCCCGGCTCCTTCGGGCTGGAGAACCCGAACTTGCGATAGAGCCCATGGGCATCGCGGGTCAGGAGACACCACCGCCGAAGTCCTTGCAGGTCGGGATGTCCCATAATGCATTCCACGAGCCAGGTCCCGAGTCCCTGGCCGCGATAGGGTTCGAGCACATAGACATCCGCCATGTATGCGAATGTCGCGCGATCGGTGATGACCCTGGCAAATCCTACCTGCGCCCGGCCATCGTAGAGCCCGAAGCAGAGCGAACCCTGGATCGAACGTTCCACAAGTTTGAGAGGGATTCCCTCCGCCCAGTAGCAATGAGAGAGGAAATCGTGAATGGCCGTGATATCAAGCAACGTCGGGTCGGTGCTGACAAGGAATCGTCCATGTTGATAGTACTGGTGATGCATCGTTTCTCCTTACTTCAAACCTGTATAGATGGTGGC
>JAGDMJ010000469.1 GCA_017860555.1 Bacteroidota bacterium | reverse complement strand
GTACGTGCAGCGACGAGGAGATAGTCCAGGCGCTGCGACCGAAACGAGAGGCGGAGGCGATGACCGGGACCAGCATCGACACCTACGTGCAGGTTGACATACCGGGCATGACGTGGGGGCTTGTGCCGATACTGGCGCACGAAGGGGTCCGGTACGTGATGATGATGCCGAACCCCACACGCGGCAACGCTCCGATGGTCAATCGGTTCGACCACAAACCCTTCTGGTGGGCGGGTCCGGATGGAACATCGCGGGTCCTGTTCCTTCACGCAGGAGGATACGGAGCCGGGATGGAAAAAGGAGGGAAGACCGGGCGACCATGGTTCGGTCAGCGTGACCGGTCGAAGATTCCCGAGACCATCAAGACAGAAAACCCTCGGGCCAATTTTCTTGACAGTCATTTGTTCCGCGCCCTCCCTGACCTTGAAACGGCACAGTACCCTTACGAGATCTACGTCGTGACCTGGGCCATGTGGGACAATGCGCTCCTGGATGCCGACCTCCCGCACGCTGTGAAATCGTGGAACGAGGACTATGCGTTTCCACGCCTTATCATCGCAGGCGCGCATGAGATCATGCAGACGTACGAGCAAAGGTACGGTGCCGAGTTTCCCGTTGTCACGGGGGACTTTAGCGAGTACTGGAACGACGGGCCGGGCACCGCTGCCAGGCATACAAAGATCAGCCGAATTGCCAAGGAGCGGCTCGTTCAAGCGGAAACGCTCTGGCCGATGCTGCAGGCGCGGGGATACGCCCCGCGGGCGGAGCTGGATGAGGCGTGGCGCAACATCGTCATGTGTACCGAACACACCTACACCTACGAGAACCCGAACGAACCATATTTCCAGGATGCCATCTGGAAAATGAAGCAACGCTACTTCCAGGAGGCGGATGAACGGACACAGGGGCTTCTCGACGAGGCGCTCGCGCCGGCTTCCGATAAATCCAACGGCGCGCTGGGACCTGCAGAAGGACCATCGAATGGAGGGGTGGTCGTTTTCAACACACACTCCTGGCAGCATGGAGGGCTCGTTTCGCTGAGCCCGGCAGAGAGCCGGCCTGGCAACAGGGTGATCGATGATCAGGGACGCGAAGTTCCTTCACAGCGGCTCTCCACGGGAGTGCTGGCTTTTCTTGCCTCTGATGTGCCTCCATTTGGTTCCCGACACTACCGTGTGACCCAGGGAGGAGCATATCGAGGCACGACGATCGTCCTCGCTGACACCATCCTGGACAATGGCAGAGTGCGCATCGCGGTTGACCGAAAAACCGGGAACGTGCAACATATGATCGACCGGTCGACCAACCAGGAATTTGTCGATATTTCCGCCGATCTCGGCCTGAACGCCTTCCGCTGGCGGCCTGCAAAAGGGATGGGAAACGCGCAGGCAGATACCGTGGTGTCACTCACCATTGCCGAGTCAGGGCCGCTCATCGGGGAATTGCGGATTACATCGAAAGCGCCCGGTTGCCGTTCGGTGACCCGGTCGGTCCGCCTGGTTGCCAATCAGCCCTCGGTCGGGTTCTCCAACATCGTGGACAAGCTCCCGCTCCTCCCCAAGGATGGGGTGCATTTCGGTTTCGCGTTTTCCCTGCCCAATGCCACGACCCGGGTCGATTTACCTTGGAGCATCATGCGGCTCGAGCAGGATCAATGGCCCGCGGCCAATCGCGCATGGATGACGACTCAGCGTTTCGTCGATATCTCCAACGCTGCAAAGGGTATTACCTGGACATCCCTCGATGCCCCGCTGATCGAGAGCGGGTCGATCACCGGGAACAATACCGGAGACTGGGATGGGAAAGGGGATATCTGGCCATCGCGGCTTGAGCCGAGTTCGACGATCTATTCATGGGTGATGAACAATCACTGGTTCACGAACACACCGTTAACGCAGGAGGGCCCGGTGGAATTTCGCTACCGGCTGCTGATGCATGGTCCTTATGACGCGGCCGCCGCCTATCGCTTCGGCGTGGAACAGCAGCAACCTCTGGTAGTCCTGGCCGCCAATGCTGCGCCTTCTACTGCTCCCCCCATTGCAGTGAAGAACGACCGGGTGGCGGTGACGATCCTGAAGTCAACGGGAGATGGCAAAGGAATGATCGTCCGGCTTCGTTCGCTCTCTGATTCCGCAGAGGCCGTGCACCTGTCCTGGCCGGCTCTCACCCCTCGATCTGTCCTCATCTGCGATAGAGGAGAGACTCCCGGAGAACGCGATGCGAAGAATGCCGTTTCAGTTCCTGCCAGAGGATTCGTCACGATATATGTGCAGTGGTGAGAAGAGCAGTTGTTGGTCGTTGGTTGTGAGGAATCAGCCATTGAAAGTGGAAGGAGTTTTTTTTGCCATCTGTGGAACAAAAACCAGCGGAGGTTTCATGCGCCTTGTAAGGCCTTCATTACCAATCGTCCGGACCTGTGTTTTACTCATTTTCCTCATAAGCCTGCCCATGACCGCACAAGGACAGACAAAGGAATCCATCGATCAGAACCTTGCCGCGTTGAATGCGGCTAGCGGATGCCTTGAAGGGTATGCCGGATCTCCCGAGGGGAGTATCATCCAGTATCCGCGTATTCGGTCGGATTATCCACAAGCCCTTCTTACCCGGACCACCACGGGAGCCATGGGCATTGCGTGGCAGACTGTACCGGTGCCGGCCGGGGCCAAGGCGAGCGCATATTCCTTTGTGGTTCGTGCCGGGATCCAGTCACAGCCAGGGGTCGCGCGCAATTTCGATGTATTCATCAACGATGTTACTCGTTTCGTGATCACCACGACGGAGAAGACGAATTGGTCTGTCCAGGGAAAGGAAGGAGGATCACTCACCTTCACCGGCGTGATGCGCGACCAGTTCAACGATGCCTTCGGGTATTTACGGTTCAATCTCCCGGCAGAATGGGTTACGCCCGGGGCCCCTGCCCGCATCCGGATCGTAGGAGAGAAGGCCGGACTCCCCACATGGCTCATGGTCTATCAGGATACCGACAACCTCTCCTACCTGAAAGGGAAGGCCGACCACGAAGCGTATTGCGACCTTTCCATTGCGGTCGAAGGGAAAGAAGTAACGGTCCATGCCCGCGGCTCGTCCAACCTCGTGGGGAAGCCCCTGGAATGTGAGACGTCCACGGGCGAGAAGGCCGACACGGAATTCTCTCCCGATGGGGCGCATGCGGTGGCATCGCTCAGTTACAGGAGGAATGAGGGCTTGCCCTCGAGCTTCCTGCTGGATCGTCAGAAAGCGTTGTTGCCGAAGGAGCTTGCCGCCGACAGCACC
>JAGDMJ010000468.1 GCA_017860555.1 Bacteroidota bacterium | reverse complement strand
GTCACAGGAAAAGCAAGGCAATTGCGTCGAGCGGCATTCTGGGCCCTCTCTGTCATTCTTTTGACACAACCGTGACATACGGCTTCCTCGTTTCGCGTATGTTGGATCAGATAATTCGAAGGAGGCCTCAATGAAAAGTGTCACGATTCTGCTCACGGGAATGGTCATCATCCTCACCGGCTGCTCCTCGCTCCATCAGGTGGACCTCGGAGAGAAAGAAAAGTGGATGCCGGCCGCCCAGGAAGACCTGATGGGTGAGGAAGCTACCGTTACGACGATGGATGGCCACGGGTTTGAAGGAAAAGTCGTCCGCTTGAACACAGACTCTCTCTGGTTGAAGGAAGAGTCGAGCATCTCTCCCATCGCAGTTCATCTGAATCGTGTGAGTTCCATTCGGCCATCGCGGAATGTGGGGGCGCCTCTGGGCGGTTTTTTGGGAGGTGCTCTGGTCGGGGGGCTGATAGGAGGAGCTATTGGGGCAAACAAAGAAACGGAATACCCTGACCTGTATTCGTTGGGAATGGAAAGGGTCGGTAATGCTGTTGGCTACGGTATGATCGGGGCTGCTGTCGGCGCCATAGTTTTTGGAGTCACATTAGGACTTGCCACTTCAGTAACCGACTATCGGATCATCCAGGCCCAATCACCTGCAAATCCTCGCCAGGCAGCTCCCACTTCTCCTGATTCAACGAGAGGAAGAAGATAGCGGTTTTCATCCGGACCTCCTGTCTGGTGATCAGTTTGTTTTCCGCGTCATTCGAGCGTATCGATCTGCCCTTCGCTCTTTTCCTCGGGCAAACAGGATGGAGAGCGGTATTCCCGTGGCAACGACCCGCGAGTTACACGCTGTCACTTGTCGCGTGTAAGCGGAACAAATCTGACCGGGGCCACATCGTGGCTGATGATCCGCCCGTTTTTCTTTTCAACGAGAGTGAGCGTCTGAATCGCCCAGGCCTTTCCGGTGGGAACCACCATCTTCCCTCCCTCCTTCAGCTGCTCCAGGAGCGGCTGGGGAATCTCCTCCGGTGCGGCGGTGACGATGATCCCGTCGAAGGGCGCGTGTTCGGGCCAGCCGAGGTACCCATCTCCGTGACGCACCACGACATTCCCATAGTTCAGCCTCTGCAACCTGTCCGTGGCTTCTGCTGCAAGCTGGCCAACGATTTCAATCGTGAAAACGGTGTCAACAAGTTCGGCAAGTACCGCCGCCTGGTATCCCGATCCAGTGCCTATCTCTAGAAATTTCTGCCCTTGCCGAGGCTGAAGAAGTTCCGTCATCAGTGCAACGATGTAAGGCTGGGAGATCGTCTGATCATATCCGATTGGCAGCGGGTGATCCTCATACGCCCGGGGCATCTCCTCAGTGGGAACGAAAAGGTGCCTTGGCACGGTGCGCATCGCTCTGATGACATCCGGATCCCGGACACCGCGTTCTGCGATTTGCTCTCGGACCATCGCTTCACGACGTGAGTCGTACGATTGGTCTTGCTGGCACCAAGAGACAGGGGGCAATCCACGGCTGTCAAGGATCGCCGGAAGAGTACAGAGGAAAGCGAGAACCACCGAGCGGAGAGCGATCATGGCCCAAAGTACGCAGTGGCTCCAGCAATGTCAAGACGGGAATGCTTCGGACCGTGCAAAGCTATGTCAGTCGGCGCGGCGCAGGTCGATATCCTGGCTCACTATGTAGCAGCAGTGATTCGTCGAGAACCCCTCGCGGGCTCTCTCGCGATGAGAGGGCCCGCAGTCCCCCCACGGCCTCATACGATCCGTAATGGTACATCGACGTCCTACCGGGATTCTTGACCGATTTCACGCTGTAGATAGGAAGAATAGTCCTTCACGATCGGGGAATACTGCTCATTCAGCAGCGGGGATGAGATCATAAAATCCGCAGTGGAGCGATTGCATGCGATCGGTATATTATAGAGCACGGCGATCCTGAGCAAGGCCTTGACGTCCACGTCGTGGGGGTGCGGTTCCATGGGATCCCAGAAAAAGATCACAAAGTCGATCTTCCCTTCCGTGATCATCGCACCAAGTTGCTGATCGCCACCCAGAGGTCCGGAGCGGAGCTTGTGAATGGAGAAGTTCTCCGGGATTTCATCTTCTGCCAGCTTGTTCTGGATTGCTTTCTCAATCAGTGATCCGGTCGTTCCAGTACACGTCAATGTATGCCCCACAAGGATATGCACATTCCACTCTACCCATTCAATGAGATCTTTCTTTCTGTTATCGTGTGCCACCAGAGCAATATTCTTTGGAACCTTCATTTGGGTACTCCTGCTTTGACGCATACAGAACACGAACAGCGTGCGAAAGCGTTCCAATCCGGCAAGAATAACAAATTACCGCTTGTTTCGATCCTCAATGGGCGTTTTTCGGGTGAGGAGACCGGATGGTTAATGTGACCGCTCTAGTGTTGCATGGAACCGGTAAGCGCATTGATTCCCTCAAGCAGATTCTCACCTGGAGGAATCCTGCCACTCGGAGTGAGTTTATCGACTAATTGAGGAAGCAACAGAACGATTTGTGATGAAGCTTCCTTCGTGGACATGTGAGCCTGCGAGGCGATCTGGTCGATCATTTCGCTTCCGAGCACACGCCGAATCTGTGAAATGCTCACGGGCTTGTTCTCAAGGGTACTGATCCAGGAATTGACGACCTCTCCCAAACCTTGTACCACGAACTGGTCGACCAACCCTTGCAGACCACCTGACTGATATTTGCCAAGCACGATCAAGATGGCATTGGCCAACCGCGCGTCATAGTGGCGAGAGGAGTTGCCGAGGATACTCTCATGTGTCTCCACAGTCCCTCCTTTGGGGCCAGGAAGCGATGAAACATATCGTCCTTGATGCACTCACTTCGCTCGCCGGTCCGACCGCCTCGACCTTCAGCGGGATGACTGGACAATTGCATGCCCCTGCCAGCACGCTTCGGCGAGTAAGACAAGTGAGCGCGCGAGCCGGAATACGTCCGCAAACGTTGAGGTTCGCTGATGTACTTTAATGCCAATTGTGTGCCAGAACTCTCAGGGACAAAGCCGAGAGGAAGTTACGTCAATCCTTCTTCCTCTCGGCATGATGATACGGGATCTTCGTCGCTCAGCCAGGCTTCTTTGCAGAGAACCATCCTATGTGTGTTCATCAGCACTCCATGCGCGATGAGGGAAACCCGGAAGGTGGTTATGGTATCGCCCGGGCGACGATCCGTGAGCCCGCTTCCTCCATTGTCGGTTCGTAAAGACCTTCGTAGAATTCACATGCAGGTCCG
>JAGDMJ010000467.1 GCA_017860555.1 Bacteroidota bacterium | reverse complement strand
AACAAACCTCGCATTGTACGGTTCCTCTCACGTAGGTATCCTCGCAGGAATTGTTGACACCACGAATGTACCCGGAATTCTGAGGCTTGACCTTCTGAAGACCGACTATTTCCACGATTCAGCCTATGCCTCGTACCTCTTTTTCAACCCGGATTCGTCCCTTCACACAGTTCACGTTGATGCCGGGCCCGGGCAGCATGACCTCTATGATGCGATCTCGAATGCTTTCCTGAAACGCAACGTGACGGGGCCGACGTCGTTTGACCTGCCTGCCCTTGGCGCCGCGGTTGTTGTGGTAACACCGGCGGGTGGAACTGTGACGCGCCAAGGCTCAAAAATGTTCGTCAACGACGTGACCGTGGACTATAGATCGGAAGTTTTTCCGGGGAATACCCCCCCGAGGATCAAGGGGCTTGGAGCACTTCCCGACGTTGTGTATCCAGGGCATGCCACCAGGCTTTATTGCACCGCAGTGGATGCTGACCTTGACACGCTCGCCTTTGTGTGGCTACCTTCCCCGGGGACCATCACCGGAACCGGACCGGAAGTGACATGGACCGCCTCGTCGGCTACGGGAGTGTATGCTATTACGTGCGTGGTCATGGACGACCAGGGAGGCGCTGACAGTGCCATGGTCAAGATCTCTGTTGTGGACTCGACAGGGCCGCCTCCTGTCATCCAGCGGATATCCGCGCGACCGGGAAAAGTGGACCTCAACGCGACAACCCTCCTCACCTGCTCCGCGTACGATCCTTCCGGCCACCCACTCACATACACATGGATCGCACCGCAGGGGAGCGTGACAGGCTCCGATTCCACTGCCACCTGGACAGCGCCGGGCGCCGCCGGCAACTATGTGGTGCGTTGCAGTGTGAACAACGGGAATGGGGGAGTGGCGACGGACAGCGTACAACTCGAAGTCAGGGATTTTCGGATCACGCAGGCGGGGCAACTGGTCGGGTACTTTCCGTTCAATGGAAACGCGAATGATGAAAGCGGGTACGAGAATCACGGAACAGTCAATGGTGCAACGCTGGTGAGCGATCACCTCGGAAGCCCCGGGCAGGCCTATTCGTTTAACGGAATCTCGAGTTGGATCAGAGTACCGAATAGCCCGATCCTGAACTTTGACAGTTCGATCACCGTAGCCTTCTGGATGAACGTGAAGGCTTTTTATCCGGGCCGTGAGCAATACCCGATCTCACACGGCAACTGGCAGAACCGCTGGAAGATCTCGATCAGCAATCCCTCAAACAAAGTCCGGTGGACTCTCAAAACATCAACGGCGACCAGGGATCTGGACTCAAAAACACCGCTGACACTGAACACCGATTACCATCTGGTCGCGGTCTACAGCGGTTCAGACTTTGAGTTCTATCTGAACGGAGAACTCGATGCCTTCACTCCCCTGTCGGGATTGATCGCCCTGACGACAGAAGATCTTTCGATCGGCCGGAGCCTTCCCGGAGAGGCGGCCTATTCGTTCAACGGGATTCTTGATGATGTTAGGATTTATGACTATGCTCTGTCCTACCAGGACATTCAGGCACTGTACAATTCGATGGTGGATATCGAGGCACCCCCGGATCCTTTGCTCCCTCGAGAGACTGCCCTGTATCAGAACTATCCCAATCCATTCAATCCAACAACAGGGGTCAGGTTCTCCGTCCCGACGCAGTCGGGACGAGCCGGGCAGGGCCCGGGTGTCAGTGATGTCAAGCTCGTGGTATTTGACATGCTGGGCAGGGAAGTGGCGGTGTTAGTGAACGAGAGAAAATCGGCAGGCACCTATGAGGCAAGGTTTGACGGCAGCGGGCTGGCAAGCGGGTTCTATGTCTGCCGCTTGACCGCCGGATCGGCCATCCTATCTCGCAAGATGCTCCTGCTACGGTGACAGTTAGCAGACGCGATTCCTTGAGAGCGATACCCAAAATGTTCTCCCTCATTTAAGGCCCAGGTGGTTATGCAAATCCTCGATCTGAATGGTTCATGGAGATTCAAAGCCCGAAATTCGTATGCGACGTTGCCAGCGGCTCACCGCAAAGTGACCGCATGGATGCCCGCGACTGTTCCCGGTGCGGTCCACACCGATCTGCTTGCCAATGATGTCATTCAGGACCCATTCTTCGGCATGAATGAGAAGGAAGTTCAGTGGGTCGATTCCCAGCAATGGGTCTATCGGCGGGAATTCCGCCTCCCTCCGGCTATCCTGAAGGAGGGCAGGATCACCCTGGTCGCCGAGGGGCTCGACACCTTTGCCACCGTTTTCTGCAACGGGAAGAAGGTGGGAGAGACCGCCAACATGTTCATAGCGCACAGGATGGACGTGAAGCGGTTCCTGCGGGCGGGGCGGAATACGATGGAGATCGTTTTCGATTCACCTCTCATGCGGTGTCTGGAGCTCGAGCGGCACTATGGCAAACTCAACGTCGCCAACGAACCGCACCGTGTGTACGCGCGCAAGGCTCAATATTCTTTCGGATGGGACTGGGGTCCGAAGCTCACCACCTCGGGGATCTGGCGGAGCATCCGGCTGGAGGCGTACTCCATCGGCAGGCTCCACGATCCGAGAGTGACGGTGGAATTGGCGAGCCCGGACGAAGCCGTGCTTCATGTTTCGGTAGATGTGGAACGCCTGACGCGGCGGCAACTCCACTTGCGCGCGTTCGTCGCGGGGAGCGAGGCATATGCCGAACATACTGTTCCGATCCAGGGGCGAAAGGCGGAGCTCAGCGTGCACGTGCACGGGCCGCAGCTCTGGTGGCCGAATGGCTACGGTGCCCAGCCGATGTACAAAGCTGTCCTCACGCTGGTGAGCGGCAACGAGGATCTCCATACCGTGGAAATGCCGATTGCCATCCGGACGGTGCGGCTACTCCAGGAGCGTGATGCTGAAGGGCGCTCCTTTGTCATTGAAGTGAACGGCGTGAAGATCTTCTGCAAAGGGGCGGACTGGATCCCCTCGGACAGTTTCATCCCGCGCATTCCGAACACAACCTATGAGACACTATTGACCGCGGCACGTGATGCCTGCATGAACATGATTCGCGTGTGGGGGGGTGGCATCTATGAACAAGATGTGTTCTACGATCTGTGCGACCGGTTGGGGCTGATGGTCTGGCAGGATTTTATGTACGCATGCGGCGAGTACCCTCAGGAGCCCCGGTTTCTCCGTGCAGCCAGAGAAGAAGCGGTCCAGGTGGTCAAACGCTTGCGGAATCACCCGTGCATCGTTGTCTGGTGTGGCAACAACGAGTGCGAATGGCTCTACTGCATGGA
>JAGDMJ010000466.1 GCA_017860555.1 Bacteroidota bacterium | reverse complement strand
AAGCATTCAAAGGACGCGCCGTTGATCTTCTGATCCAGCCAGAGCGAACCGACGCTTGAAGACCGCAGGGTGTCGCGCACAAGCGCGGGGAGTCTGTGGCCAAGGGGTAGGCTCTGATTTGTCGTTGTGAGCAGGACACCGTCGACATACTCCGAGACGGTCACGGGACGATAGAACATTTGCGGCGTCTCGGAGGACGCGCTCCGCAGGATCGCGGGATTTTCGCCTCGAAACAGAGCCTGCTGTCCGGCAACAATGATCACCCTGGCGTAGCCCACGACCGAGCTGTCAAAGCCCCGCAACGGGACGGAGCCGGCATACACCTTCAGCGCGTTGACCCCGGTCCCAAATTCCTGGACCAGCGTCGTTCCCGGCCGGCGTGTGTTCAAGGTTGTTTCCACCCGGGCGGTCACTGCGCTTTGACCTCCGATCGCGAACCTGCTCACTTCTTTTCCCGTTTTGTCGGACACCGCAAAGAGAGAGGTGTAGCCTTCGCGACAGGCAATGCTCTGCGCCCAACGCGTAAATGCCAGGCGCCCTGCCTCCTCAACATCGTCCCGCAAAAGGGCATCGGCCGTCTCTTCAGTTTGAAACCGCTGCAGTCCTTCGTCCACCACGAACTTGAACCATCCGTCCACCGGCTTCAGCAGCTCCTCGGCAAATGCTTCCACCCGGTCCCGATCCTTTTCTCGCACGTTGCTGTCGAGCAAAGGAAAATACAGGAACGCCGATGCGGCGAGAGGAACAAGCACCAATCGCAATCCTGTCACCAGCTCTGCCCCGGGCTGCCTGCGCCGGAGGAACAGGAGCAGTGCCAACACCACTCCGACAAAGTACACACGGTATTCCAACGACATGAGCGGAGTTTCCTGGAACGCATCGAACAGTATCGCCGACACTAGGAGGACGCCGCAAGACAGAGACCAGGCCCCTGCATGCCATTCACCGGTCCCGCGAGAGAGGATCTCCATGATGAACCAACCGGCAGCAGCGGCGATCACCACCAGGCAGAACCCAATGATGAACAGAGATAGAACCATGACGCCCAGCTCGAACGACGGGAGGATCATCCGGGGATCGCCATAGCGAAGCGTGGAATCGAACACGACGCTCCTGATCACGGCTCCGTAACCTCTCAAGACCCAAAACAAAAGCAGCGAGACGACGAGCGCAAGCAGGATGCGCAGAGGCAGGTTTGCCGGATATCGGGGAACCCGGAGACGATGAGCTAAGCTCAAAAACGTCTTCGCCGCGTAAATGATCGTCAGTCCCGTGGCGGCTGCAGTGATCGTCATCTCCCCAATGGACTTCGCCAGTCCCCCGCCGAACGTCGAGGCGAAATATGCAGGGTCGAAAATGCCTGAGACCAGGATAGAAGAGGGGATGTCGATCCAGAGCATTGCGTAGCGGACGAGCCAGATGAGGGCCGTGGCCGCCGCCACGCGCCCGAGCGGGGGCATTTGCAGGCCGGAAAGGAAACGCCATACCAGAACGGCCACTACGCCAAGCAGGAGCACCAGCACCACCGAATGAAAGGCCTGAAAAGACGCGGAGATGCCTTCGAGGAAGGCCGAGCGTGCCGGCTTCAGGACGCTGACCACACCGACAGCGCTGCTGTCGATCCCATACAGGATGGCCGATTGATACCGTCCGTCTTTTTTCGGCTCCGCATTCGGGGAAAAGTTGAATTCAATGTTGACGGCAAGCCGGCGGGTGAGTTGCTCGGTGAGTCCCTCCCGACGGATGAAGCGATTGTTGAGAGGATAGTTCACGTCGATGGTACGGCGCACCAGGACCGCGCCGAGGATCGCCCCCTTTTCCCGGGCTGGAATGGCGACGAACAGCTGCGACGCGATCGGCGTGCGATTGACATACGAGATCATCTGCCCGTCCAGGGCGATTCGGATCTCGCGACGATTCGTTGGCCCGCTGCGCCCTTCCCATGCAACCAGGCGCGCGTCATTGTCATAGACCTCGACTCCAACCTCCTGATCGCGCGCAATGCGGATGACCGACTCAAAGAGAGCCGCCCTGCTCGTGTCGCGACGGGAGAGGTAATTCAGGACAGCGGGGACCTGTGCGGCTTCAGTGGCGGTGCGGCGCGTGATTCGCTGCACTCCGGCGAATTCGTTCGCGGCCGTCGTCAGGTATGGAGAGGAGGAGAATGCCGAAAAGAACAAAGACGATCCAGAACAAACGGGACCGTCTTTTCTCCCAGGCACGCGACACAAGCCGGCGCACGTCCGCGCTCATGTGAAGGTCAATAGATGTTGATTTGCGTGATCAGCCATTTCCGTCCGGAACGCGACAGCGAGACATACACCTGGGCATACTCACGAGTTCCTTTGAAATTGAAGCTTGCACCCCCTGTTGCGTACGGGTTTGAGTCTGAGTCTCCGATCGTGGAGAACTCGAATCCAAGGACTTTTCGTGAGCGGAAGTAATTGTCCAGGAGGTAGTAGGCCTGGTTCGCGCTGTAATAGCCGCTCTCCGCGCCGCGGAAATTCACCTGAACCTGTGGTGACAGAAATGGCGCGAGTGCGCTGATGTTGCCGCTTGCCAGGCTGCTCTGAATCACTCCGAACAGCTTCCGGTACTCCTCCCTCGTTGCTTCCTGCCCTCCGTGGGGCATCGTCTCCATCTTCGTGGACCCAATTGCCCGGCCGGTGAACTGGGAAGTCACGACAGCAAGAATCACCAGGAAACTCGCAAGAACTGAAAAGCCGCACTTTTGCACTGATCTCATCTTCCGTAAGCCGCGTTGGTGAACAATAATACTCCTTAGCGGCTTGAAAGTCAATAAAAGACAATGGAGACGGGCACCACCTGACCGGCCACCATCAAGTCCGGCCAGGCGGCACCCTGCGTCTCCATTGGTCAACGTGTTCAATATTCCCTGTTTTTCGACAGCGGCGGCCGAGGCGCACCCGGGCTCCGCTTCAGCAATTTGATCGAGGGCTTTGTCTGGTACGCCCAGTCGAAAACCACTCTGCTCGGCGACAGGGAATGGACCCGGAACTTCGCGAAGTGGTCATCCCAGGTCCAGACCACATAAGTATGCCCCACTCTCAGTTGTACATCGTGCGTCGGCGACCATCCATCCGAGGGAGCGGTCCCGATGTCAAGAATCGATTCCGTGGCGCCCATATCCTGAATATCCGTATCGGTCCGGACATCCATATACATGACGCCGTGGTAGTTCTCCAGGTACATGTCCGCGCCGTCATCGTCGTACGGCAGCACGGCATAACTTGAAAAATCATACCCTGCAGTTCCGGGATAGAGGCGGAAATCGCTCAAACGGACGTCGTACCCTTCTGGCCTTGGAATGTCATAGGCCACATCCTTGCTCAGATCGCTCTCATTTCCATCGTAGTCGTACGCCGTCACGGCGTAATAGTAAATATTCCCGTTAATGGCATCTCTGTCAAGGAAATACGGAGTCTCCGATGAACCGATCAGCTCATACCTCCCATCATATGAGGAGCTTACGAAGACGTTATAGCCCGCAACATCCCCTTCGACATTCTGTCTCCAGAAGAGCTCAATGAAGTTGTCCCCGGTCGCGGTGCTCAAGCCTGTCGGCGAAGCTGGCGGGGTGCTGTCGGGGTGATTGATTCCTTCCACACATCCACCCAGCACAACAGAGCCAATGATGATTAGAAAAGCCAGGGGTTTCATATTGACCTCCTTCGAACTCTATTCAGCTATGGTTCAAACCATGTGCCAGTTGAAAGAGGTGGAAATCGGGTCAAAAATGGCAGTTGTCCAGGGATTTTGGGTAAAACCTGTAGTGGGGGATATGCAGGCGTCCACAAATAAGGACGGTTGAAGAAGGGTGGCGTAGGATCCCCGTGGCATGAGGGTGCGCACCAGCCCAGAGGGAATTCTGCCGTGAATGCCGCGAACCTGGCAGGCGACACTCCCTGACAACCTGATGCGGAAGTCACCAAGTCGTCAGGTGCCAGCTGGTTGGCCCATGATTGCTCGCCGCTCAGTAAACCAGGTCCTGTCTCCAGGTGGCCGTGGGCAGACTCTCTAGTTCCAGTAGGTCTGCCCGTTGTTGATCACCCCGACGGCCCGACCGGTCAACCGTCTGCCGCCGAAGGGAGTATTTTTGGACCTCGACTTGAACGCCGACGGATCCACCACCCACGTGCCGACGGGATCGATGATTGTCAGGTTCGCCATTTCACCGTCCTGAATCTTGATGGACGGCAGACCCAGTATGCTCCGCGGGTTGGTGGAAAGTTTCTCGATCAACTGGTACATGGTGATCACATTCTTGCAGACAAGCTCCGTCACCGCCAGCCCCACCGCGGTCTCCAGCCCGATGATGCCGAAGGGAGCGGACTGGTACTCCACCTGTTTCTCGTCGAACGAATGGGGAGCGTGATCTGTCGCGATAACGTCCACCGTTCCATCCCGAAGGCCCTGCTTGATCGCTTCCACATCGTCTGCCGTGCGAAGGGGAGGATTCATTTTCGTATTTGTGTCATACGTGCGGACGGCATCGTCCGTGAGCGTGAAGTGGTGCGGGGTAACCTCACACGTGACCTTTTGTCCCTCCGCCTTGGCCTGCCGGACGAGCGCAACGCTCCCCGCAGTGCTCAGGTGGGCGACATGGTATTTGCCTCCCGTATAGCCCACGATCCTGAGATCGCGCGCGATCATGATCTCTTCGGCAATCGACGGCATTCCCGCCAGGCCCAACTCCGTTGCCGCGAAACCCTCATTCATCGCTCCCCCTTTAGTCAACGTGGGTTCCTGCGCGTGCTGGATGATCGGCTTCCCGAACATCCGCGCGTATTCAAGGGCACGGCGCATGATCTCGGCATCGTGCACAGGGTCCCCGTCATCCGAAAAAGCCACGGCGCCGGCAGCCGCCATTTCTGCCAGCGGAGCGATGTGTTCCCCCTTTCGTCCGACAGTCACCGCCGCCACAGGGAAGACATCGACGAGGCCTCCCAACGCGATTCTCGCCTTCGCCTGTATGAACCGGATGACCGATTCATCGTCGATCGGAGGATTGGTATTCGGCATGCAGCACACCGAGGTGAAGCCGCCTGCCGCCGCCGCAGTGCACCCGGTGAGAACAGTTTCCTTGTGTTCGAAGCCTGGTTCTCGAAAATGCACATGCATGTCCATGAAGCCGGGAGCCACGATTTTTCCTTTGAGCTCCATCACCTGCGCGGCCGAGGCATTGAGGCCTTTGCCCATGGACTCAATCCTGCCGTCCCGGATGAGAATGTCCGTCTGCTCGTCACGCCCCGAGCCGGGGTCGATCAGGGTACCGCCTTTCAAAAGAAGTAGCATGGTTGCCTTCGGTTATGGTGGTCATTTCGTTGAGAGCAGGTAGAGCACAGCCATGCGGATGGCCACGCCGTTGAGGACCTGCTGCAAGATCACAGAATGCTCACTGTCGGCCACGTC